>DATLKH010000158.1:0-2656 GCA_035538475.1 Candidatus Dormiibacterota bacterium
ACCGAGATCCACATGAAGGAAGGCAACGGCGAGCCCATCGAAGCCCCGGCGCAGGAGCCGAAGAGCCGCCGTCGCCGGACCACCACTGAGGCAACGACATGATGGACGAAGAGAAGTTGACCCGTGCCATGCGGAAGGTCCGTACCGGCACCGTGATCAGCGACAAGATGGACAAGACGGTCGTGGTCCGGGTGCAAACCCTCAAGGAGCATCCGCGCTACAAGAAACACATCCAGCATTCCACGCGCTTCAAGGCGCACGACGAGCAGAACCAGTGCAAGGTCGGCGATCGCGTCCGCATCATGGAGACGCGGCCGATCTCGCACGACAAGCGCTGGCGCGTCGTGGCCATCGTGGAGAAGGCAAAGTAGTCGTCGCCATGGTGCAGCAGGAGTCGAGACTGAAGGTGGCGGATAACACAGGCGCGCGCGAGATCCTGTTGATCCGGGTCATGGGCGGTCACTATCGCAAGTACGCCTCGATCGGTGACGTCATCACCGCCGCCGTCACGGTCGCGACCCCCGGTGGGCAAGTCAAGAAATCCGAAGTCGTCAAGGCCGTGGTGGTGCGCTGCTCGCGCGAGTTCCGCCGCCAGGACGGTTCGACGATTCGCTTCGACGAGAACGCGGCCGTCATCCTCGGTCCGCAGAACAACCCGCGCGGCACGCGCATCTTCGGCCCGGTGGCACGCGAGCTGCGCGACAAGAACTTCATGAAGATCGTGTCATTGGCCCCGGAGGTTTTGTAGAACGCATGAGCCGGCTTCATCTCGACATTCACAAGGACGACACCGTGCAGGTCATGTCGGGCAAAGACCGGGGCAAGCGCGGCGTCGTGGTCCGCACCGTGCCCCAGTCGGGCAAGATCGTGGTCAAGGGCGTCAACCTGCTCAAGCGGCACCAGCGTGCCAACACGCAGAAGGGTGGGACCAAAGTTATCCAGGGCGGCATCGTCGACTTCGAGTCGCCGCTCGACTACTCGAACGTGATGCTCGTCTGCAACAAGTGCGACAAGCCGACTCGCATTCGAAAGACCGTCCTCCCCAACGGCGAGAAGGCGATCGTCTGCATCAAGTGCGGCGAAGTCTACGAGAGGGTAAGAACGAAAGTATGAGTGTCGCGGCAAAGCCGGAGCTCAGGCTGAAGCAGCGCTACCAGGATCAGATCGCGCCCAGGCTGATCCAGCGCTTCGCCTACACCAACGTGCACCAGGTGCCGAAGCTGATCAAGGTCGTGCTCAATATCGGCATCGGTGAGGCGATCCAGAATTCGAAGGCGCTCGACGCCGCCGTGGGCGACCTGCAGAAGATCGCCGGCCAGAAGCCGGTGGTCCAGCGTTCGCGCAAGGCGATCGCGAATTTCAAGCTTCGCGCCGGGCTTCCGATCGGCGTCAAGGTGACCCTGCGCGGGGCGCGCATGTACCAGTTCGTCGACAAGCTGCTCTCGGTCGGGCTGCCCCGGATTCGCGACTTCCGCGGCATCTCGCCCAGCGGCTTCGACGGCAAGGGGAACTACACGCTGGGTCTGCGCGAGCAATTGATTTTTCCGGAGATCGAGTACGACAAAATCGATAAATTGCGGGGCCTCGAGGTGACCTTCGTCACCAGCGCGCGCACCGACGACGAGGCGCGGGCGTTGCTGACCGAGCTCGGGTTTCCGTTCAGGAAGTGAGGCAACTGATTGGCTAAGAAATCGACCATCAACCGCGGCCTGCGCAAGCACAAGCACGCCGTCCAGCAGCACAACCGCTGCAATCTCTGCGGACGGCCGCGCGCCTACCTGCGCAAGTTTGGCATCTGCCGCATCTGCTTCCGCACCCTGTCCTCGAACGGACAGATCCCGGGCGTGAAGAAGTCATCGTGGTAGGAGGAGGGCTGAATGAGCACCGATAGCATCGCCGACATGCTGACCCGGATCCGCAACGCGAACAGCGCCGGACACCCGCGCGTCAGCCTGCCCGCCTCGCGCGTCGGCGTCGAAATCGCGCGCGTACTGAAGGACGAAGGCTTCATCGCCGGCTTCGAGGTCGGCGAAGCCGAGCAGGGCCAGAAACTCGACATCACGTTCAAGCCCAAGGCGACGCGGGGCAAGTCGCTCGCCGGCCTGCGGCGCATCAGCAAGCCCGGCCTGCGCGTCTACGCGCGCAAGACCGAGATCCCGCGCGTGCTCGGTGGGCTGGGCATCGTCATCCTGTCAACCTCTCACGGCGTCATGTCGGGACAGCAGGCCACCAAAGCCGGTCTCGGCGGCGAGGTCGTGTGCTACGTTTGGTGACCCATGAGTAGGATTGGCAAGCTTCCGGTCAAGATTCCCAGCGGCGTGACGGTCACGGTCAGCGACCACACCGTCTCGGTCAAGAGCGGCAAGTCCGAGCTGACGCGCACGCTGAACCCGGAGATGAAAGTCACGGTGTCGGGCGACACCGTCGTCGTCGAGCGTCCGAGCGAGTCCAAGCTGCATCGCTCGCTGCATGGCCTCACCCGGACGCTGGTCTGGAACATGATCGAAGGCGTCAGCAAGGGCTACGAGAAGCAGCTCGAGCTGGTCGGCGTCGGCTACCGCGCCCAGCGACAGGGCGAGGCGCTCGTGCTTAACGTCGGCTACTCGCACCCGGTGCGCTACCCGGTGCCGTCGGGCATCACCATCGACGTGCCGGA
>DATLKH010000159.1:0-3109 GCA_035538475.1 Candidatus Dormiibacterota bacterium
TGAAGTCGGTCGCCGGCGAACCCGTCGTCCTGCTCGGTCCCGGCGAGTATGAGGTCCACGAGGTCCTGGTACTCGGCGAGCGATTCCTCGGTCAGCCAGTTCGCGATCACGCCATCCGCCACCTCGGCGGCGGTTTTCACCATCTTCGGACCGAGGCCCGCAAGCCAGATCGGTGGCGCGCCATCTCCGATCGGACCTTCGCGGAGATGAAAGTCGTGCGGTTTGAACCACTGCCCGTCGTACGAGAACTTCTTCTCGGTCAGCAGCCCACGCACGATGGCGACAGCCTCTTTCGCGCGTGCCAGCGGCTTTTCCGTAACGATCCCATGCCCGCGCTGCATGAATCCAATTCCGCCGGCGCCGAGACCGAACGGCCCGAAGCGACCCTTCGATAGGTCGTGGATGCTCCGCGCGCCCATCGCCAGGAGAGTCGGCGTGCGCGAGTAGAAGTTGACGATCGCGGTGCCGAGATAGATGCTCGTGGTCTCTCGCGCAAGCACGGCTAGAACGGTGAACGCGTCCTTCCCCGACTCCTCGGTGGTGCAGAACGCCGAGTAACCCAGCCTCTCGGCGCTCCGGACCCACGCGATCAGCTCATCCCAAGAGAGATCCCCCGTGTGGCACGTGAATCCGAGGTTCCCGCCAGTCCACGGAGAAGGTGATGTCTTCAAAGTAGTTAACTAGTGTACTATATTCGAGATGCCGCGGCGGAACCTGCATGCCCCAGTGCGCGTCTCGACGGCGCTCCAGCGCGAGTTTCCGCAGATGGATCGCCGGGCGACGGAGGCCCTCATCAATCTGATTCGTACCGACAGCCTGGTCACGACCGCGCTGAGCCGGCGATTCCGCCGCCATGGGCTCTCCCTGTCCGGCTTCAACGCGCTGGTCATCCTTCGGCAGGCGCCGGCAGGCGTGAACCCGCATGAGATCGCTGACCGCCTGCTGGTCACCAGGGCTGCCGTGACTGCGATCCTCAACGGGCTCGAAGCGAAAGGGCTTGCCCGCCGCAACCCGAGCGGCTCCGACGGGCGCATGACCTTCATCGAGATCACCGCGACCGGCAGAAAGCTGCTCGATCGTCTGCTCCCTGAGCACTTCGCCGCCGAGCGAGCGATGGCGTCCGTGCTTGGCGCCAACGAGAAGGAGCTTCTTGTATCGATGCTCGGCCGGCTCCAGCTACACCTCGGTGCGATGGACATGGAGGAAACGGTGGCGGAGTGAGCAGGCTTTCCGGTGTCACTCCGTTTCCCCCTGAGTTCGCCGCGCGGTATCGCTCGCGCGGATACTGGGAAGACGTCCCGCTGGGGCGTTTCTACGACCGTGTCTTCGCCGCTCACGGCGATCGGGTCGCCGTGGTCAGCCGGGACGAGCGGGTGACGTACGCACAGCTGAAGCAGCGGGTCGACCGGCTGGCGATTCATCTACTGGAGCAAGGAGTTGCGCCGCTCGACCGCTGGGTCGTCCAGCTCCCCAACATTCCTGAGTTCGTCTACCTCTACTTCGCGCTTCAGCGTCTGGGCGCAATCCCGATCATGGCCCTGGCGGGCCAGCGCTGGAATGAGATCAACGCCTTCTTCGAGCTCTCCGGTGCAACCGGATACGCGGTCAGCGAGAGGATCGGTGACTTCGACACCCAGCAGCTCGTCGACCAGGTTCGCGGACGGCACCGCCAAGTACGCACGGTGCTCGGCGTCGAACGGATCCGCGAGCTCGTCGCCGGCAACTCAGCTCTTGACGCCGGATTGTTGGAATCGATCGACGTCGATCCGGACGAGCCGTGCATCCTCCAGCTGTCGGGCGGCACCACGGGGGTGCCGAAGCTCATCCCGCGCACGAACAACGACTACGTCTACAACACCAAAGCCGCGGTGGCCGTCAACGACGTCCACGAGAACGACTGCCTGCTCGTCGTGCTTCCGATCGCGCACAACTTTCCCCTGGCGTGCCCAGGCATCAGCGGGTTTTTCTGGAAGGGCGGGCGCGTGGTGCTGCACGAGTCGCCGCGCGCCGAGGAGGTCTTTCCACTAATCGCCAGAGAGCGGATCACGCACCTCGAGCTGGTGCCCGCGCTGCTGATCCGCTACATCAACGCGCCTTCGATCGGGGATCACGACCTCAGCTCCGTACGGGTGATCAACACGGGAGGCCAGAAGCTGCAGCCCGAGGTCAAGCGCCGCGCCGAGTCGCTGTTTTCGAATGCCCGCGTTCAAGAGGTGTTCGGGATGGCGGAAGGCCTTCTGATGTTCGTCCGGCTGGACGATCCGGACGACGTGCGGTTTGAGACCGTCGGCCGGCCGGTGTGTGATGACGACGAAATCCAACTCGTCGACGATGAGCGGAATCCCGTTCGCGACGGAGAGGTCGGAGAGCTTCTCGTGCGCGGGCCGTACACCCTTCGTGGGTACTACGGCGTGCCCGACTACAACGCGCGCACCTTCACGCCAGACGGGTTCTACTGCTCCGGTGACCTGATGCGGCGCCATCCTTCGGGGAACTACGTCGTCGAAGGGCGCAAGAAGGACCTCATCAACCGCGGCGGCGAGAAGATCAGCGCCGAGGAGATCGAGAACCTCGTCCTTTCGCACCCGGCGGTGCTCAACGTGGCCTGCGTTCCGATGCCCGACCCGGTGCTCGGCGAGCGGATGTGCGCTTTCGTGATTCCGAAGCCTGGTCGCACGCTCACTCTCGATGAGCTGACGGCGTTCTTGATGCAGAAAGGGCTCGCGAAGTTCAAGCTTCCCGAGCGACTCGAACTGACGGATGACCTGCCGCTGTCGAAGTTCGGCAAGGTGGCGAAGAACGTGCTCACCAAGCGGCTGGCAGAGGAGGTCAGGAACGCCCCTCCGGCGGCTACGCAGCCACCTCCCCACACGGTGGGGAGGGCCGGTTAGTCGATCGTCAGCAGGACCCTGCCGAAATTCTTCTCGGCCTCGACGTAGCGATGAGCATCGGCAACTTCGTCCAGTGGGAACGTCCTGTCGACGAGCGCCTCCACCCCATTCTCCGCCAACCGCCAGAAACCGTCGAGAGCGGCCTGTGTATGAGTCCGGATGCCAACCACCGACTGGCTCTTCAGGTAGAGCGTCCGCATGTCGAGCGGTACTGGTTC
>DATLKH010000160.1:0-7012 GCA_035538475.1 Candidatus Dormiibacterota bacterium
GAATTGTATCTCGATTTTGGCGCGGGAACGCCGGTCGAGATGCCCACGGCGCGTTCCGCCTTCAGAAACGAGGGCACCGGTTCCGGCGAGCCACGCATGGAGGCCTCGCTCGACAGCCCCGTGAGGGAGGCGGCGCAAGTCTATGTAAATGATCATTTGGCGGGCTCGGTGTGGCTGCCCCCGTACGAAGTCGTGGTGACGAAATTCCTTCACACCGGAACCAACCGGCTCCGGATCGTTGCCAGAACTCATAGCCGAGCGCTCGCGGAGTGAGCGCGGCCAGCGCGTCGACATTGACCACCCGGCCCGCGCTGATGGTCACTCCACTCGGCGTCTGCATGAACGCGTTCGCCGACAGCACCGACACAGCGCCGAGCAGGCCGACGGGCGGCAGGGCGAGGCCAGTCAGGAAATGGACTCGGGGACTCAGAGCCTTCCACCCATATAGGTAGATGCCGATGAAGATCGCCTCCAGGAAGAAGGCGAGGCCTTCGATGGCAAAGCCCATACCCATCGCCGCGCCGAACGCGCCCATCATCCGCGGCCACAAGATGCCGAACTCGAATGAAAGGATCGTTCCGGTCACCGCACCGACGGCGAACTGAACCGCCATCACGACCGACCACCGGCGGGCGATGCGGAGCGCGATCGGGTCTTTCCGAAAGATGCCGATTCCTTCCATCACAAGCGTCAGCGCCGGAAACGCGACTCCAAGTGGCACCAGCAGCACGTGTGTGGCGAGGGTGAACGCCATCTGGATGCGGCTGGGCAGCAGTGCCGAATCAGCCGCAAGCCAAACCGACGCGTCCATCAGCCCTTCGAAATCTCGGAGTTACCATACGGGCTGTCCAGGCGGCGTCGCTCGCAACGAGAGGGGACTCGACATGGCTGAGACCAGCTGGGAGATAAGGGGCCACATCCTCCAGTCCTGCAACTGCGCATGGGGTTGCCCCTGCAACTTTCAAGCACCGCCGACGACTGGTGACTGCGAGGGCGGATGGATCATCCAGATCGAGCAGGGTCACTTCAACGGCACATCGCTCGACTCGTTGAACTTCGCGATCTTTGCCGATTGGCCCGGCGCGATTCACCAAGGTGGAGGTGAGGCGATCCTGCTCATCGACGATCGCGCGAATCCAGAGCAGCGCGAAGCACTCCGCAAGATCGGCGCAGGGGAAGTCGGAGGTCCCTACGCGATCTTCCTCAACACCTATCGATTGGCTCCCGCCCAGTACGTGCCTTTCTCGGTCACCATCGATGGCCCTCGCTCGAAGGCGACGATCGGAGAGATCGCAGAGCTCGAGCTGGAGTCGATCCGCAACCCGGTCACCGGCGTGGAGCTGGGACCCAAGGTGGTGCTGCCCGAGGGCATGCTCTACAAGGACAGCACGCGATATTCGTCGAAGAACTTTCGTGTGCGCGACGGCATCACGTATCAGCACCGCGGCACCGACGCGGCGGTGGCACCGATCGAATGGCGCAACCCTTAACCGTCCACGCCGCGCGTCCAGACACTCCGCGATCGGCGATGTCGCTGCTGTCGTGGCGCGCGACCATCACTACTACCGCCATCCTGCTGGTTCTCGCAGCGGTCGCCTGGTTTCTGGCGTGGCGTCAAATGTCGGGAATGATGCTCATGGACCTCACGATCCCGCTGTTCATGTTGATGTGGCTGACCATGATGGTCGCGATGATGTTTCCCACCGTTGCGCCGATGGTGCTTGCGCACCGCATGGTGGTGATGCAGCGGCGCGAGGGCAGTCTTCCCACGGTCGTGTTTGTCGCGGGCTATCTGCTCATCTGGGCCGTGATCGGATTGGTTCCGCTCGCCGGTGTACTCCTCTATCAGGCCTTCGCAATGAACATCGATGCGCGCTGGCTCACCGTCGCCGGCGGTGCCGTGCTCGTGATCGCGGGCCTCTACCAGTTCACCCCGTGGAAGAGCTTCTGCCTGACCCACTGTCGCACGCCGATGCATTTCATCCTTACGCACGACTTCGGCGGCGGCTCACCGGCGGCGTTGCGCGCCGGCGTCTCTCACGGCCTGTACTGCCCCGGATGCTGCTGGGCGTTGATGGCGGTTCTGGTGATCGTCGGGCTGATGAGCCTCGTCTGGATGGCCGTGATCGCGCTCGTCTTCCTGCTCGAAAAGAACTGGCGGTACGGCGTCGCGACGAGCAAGGTGGCGGGTGTCGCCGTGACCGTCCTCGGTCTGGCCGTGGCGATTGTTCCCGGGCTCCTGCCCAAGCTCGGGGGTTTCTGAGGCCGGGAATTCGATCAGCGCCGCCGGTGCGATGTCCTCAGGTGCACGTTCAGGTTTGTCCGGCTGTCGAACCTCTGTCCGCAGTGCTCGCAGATGAACGCCTGTACGTTCTCTCGCCTCGGTACGTCTGGCATGTCCTTGGTCGAGTAGGTCGTATCCATTCCTCGCGGTTCGGGGTTGAGCACTTCGCCGATGTTCGAGGCTCCGCCGGCGAAGCCCGAGTCTGCTCCCTCCAGACCACCTGGGCTGGCCTCGCCCGGCATCGGGCGGCCTTCAGGCAGCTCCGGGGTCTCGCGTTGCTCCTTCTTTGCTTTGCGCTTCATGCCTCCTAGCTATACGCCGAGCGGCCCACACGTTCAAGCGACGGCGCGCCCGAACTGACGAGCGCCAATGCCGACAGCGACCGCGCACAGGACGGCCAGAATGACCACCCCTTTGGCGACGCTGGGGTCACCGAGGTTGCCGAGAAAGATGTGCCGCGCCGCGGCGACCGCGTAAAGCAGTGGATTGATGGCGGCGACGCTCTGCAGCCACTTCGGCGCGATGTCCATCGGCAGGAGCACGCCGGAGAGGAGCAGGATCGGGAGCGTCGAGGTGAACACGATCGGCGCGTAGCCGTTCTCGTCCTTCACCGCAAGGGCTACGGAGTAGGCGACGGAGGCGGTCAGCAATCCGATCAAGCCGATCAGCGCAAGCACCACGACCACGCCGATCGGGTTGACGCTCAAGCCGAACGGGAGCGCGATCAGGATCAGGATCAGCGACTGGACCACGATCGAAACCATGTCGCGCAGCGCACGACCGAACAACAGCGCGACGCGGCTGACGGGCGTGACGCGAAGCCTTTCGATCACGCCCATGCGCAGCTCCGAGATCAAGCTGAAGCCGACTCCGGCCGCGCCGAACATCCCGAGCTGAACGAGAAGCCCTGGCACGAACACGTTGTAAGCGCCGCCGCGCGGAAAGCCGGGCATGGACGCGATCGGCTTCAGCAGCGGTGCAAATAACACGAGATAGAGCACCGGCTGCACGACCCCGAGCACGATCCACACGGGGTTGTGAAGCAGCAGCCCCATGTACCTTCCGAAGACCAGCCACGTGTCGCGCACCAGCTTCATGCCGGAGACTCCCGCAGTGAACGGCCGGTCTTGCGAAGGAAGACATCGTCGAGGCTCGGCCGGTGCAGCTCGATGGTGAGCGTCTGCAAGCCGGCTGCGTCGAGGACGCGAAGGATCGCAGGCATCGCCGCGTCGCCGCGATCCACATACAGAAGCACGGCGCCGTTTTCGACCTTCGACTCGCGCACGAACGGCTGGCTCTTGATCGCTTCCATCGCGCGCTGCTGATCGCCGTCGACGCTGAAGCTCACGACATCGCCCGCCACCGCACGCTTCAGGTCGCCCGGCGTGCCTTCGGCCACGATCTTGCCGTAGTCGATGATCGCGACGCGGTCGCAAAGCGCGTCCGCCTCGTCGAGGTAATGGGTGGTCAGAAAGACGGTCGTACCGCGGTCGTGCATCTTTTTGACCTCGTCCCAAACGCGCGCGCGGCTCTGCGGGTCGAGTCCCGTCGTCGGCTCGTCGAGGAACAGCAGCTGCGGATCGTGGACCAGGCCGAGCCCGATGTCGAGGCGGCGCTTCTGGCCGCCGGAGTACGTGCCGACTTTGCGGTCGGCGGCGCCCTCGAGCTCCAGCATCTCGATCAGCTCTGCCGCTCGCCGGCCGGCCGCTTGGACGGACAAGCCGTAGAGCCGGCCCTGGAAGACGAGCTCGGTTCTTCCGGTGATCTCGCGGTCGGCGCCGCCGGCCTGACCCACATACCCGATCCGCTCTCGAATCCGGCCCGGCTGGGTGGCGAGCTCGCATCCCGCAACGCGCGCCGATCCGCCACTCGGCGGCAGCAGCGTCGCCAGCATCCGGAGCGTGGTCGTCTTGCCCGCCCCATTCGGCCCGAGAAAGCCGAAGATCTCGCCCCGTGTCACGATCAGGTCGACGCCGGCCACCGCCTCGACCTCACGCTTCCCGCTCTTGAACACACGTCGCAGTCCGCGTGTCTCAATCACTGCCTCCGCGACCGCCGCGACCATCGCTCAGATTGTCGCGCCGGCGCGTTTGCAAAGTCTTGAACGGCGCCTTTTGGTTGTTCCCGACTACATCGGCGTTGTTCTCGGCATCGTCTTGAACACGTTCTTCGCGACGTCGAAGAAAGGAGGTAGGAAGGTGACTTGGGAAAGCCGCGGCCAGGGCGGCCAGGGCATGGTCGAGTATGCCCTCATCCTGGTCTTGGTATCGATCGTCGTCATCGTGATTCTTCTGAGCATGGGCCAGCAGATCGCCAACGTGTTCTCCAACGTCGTGGCAGCCCTGGGAGCCTGACCATCGCGTGGCGAGGACGCGCCTCCTCGCCACGCCCGATATATTCGACCCGTGCCTCAGCCATGGTGGCGCAGCGCGGTCTTCTATCAGATCTACGTACGGAGCTTTGCCGATTCCAATGACGACGGGATCGGCGACCTGCCGGGAATCACCTCACGCCTCGGCTACGTCAAAGACCTAGGCGTCGACGCCATCTGGTTAACGCCCTTTTATCCGTCGCCGCAAAAAGACCACGGTTATGACGTCGCCGATTACTTCGACGTCAACCCGGAATACGGAACCCTCGAGGACTTCGACCGGCTTCTGGCTCGGGCTCACGAGCTGCGGCTGAAAGTCCTGGTCGACATCGTGCCGAACCACACCTCGGATCAACACGAATGGTTTCAAGCGGCGATTTCTGCGCCGGACAGTCCTTTTCGCGAGCGGTATCACTTTGCCGATGGGAAGGGGGACGGTCAGCCACCGAACAACTGGACTTCTTCGTTCGGCGGGCCGGCCTGGTCGCGCGAGCCGAACGGCGGTCAGTGGTACCTGCACCTCTTCGCGCCCGAGCAGCCTGACCTGAACTGGTGGCACCCCGAAGTGCCCAAGGAGTTCGAGCGCATCCTTCAGTTCTGGCTCGATCGAGGAGCCGACGGTTTTCGGATCGACGTCGCCTCGGCGCTGTTCAAGCGTCAGGACCTGGCGGACCGTCCCACGATCAAGGATCCGGTCACCGGAGAGCTGAAGCTGGACTCGACGTTCGCGATCATCGACCAGCCGCAGCTGCACGAGGTGTACAGGCGTTGGCGACAGATCGCAAACGGGTTTCGGCCCGATCGCGTCCTGGTGGGCGAGATCTTCGAGCCGCGCCGCCACTCGAAATACATCGTGCCCGATCAGCTGCACATGGCTTTCGCGCTGATGAATCAGCCGTGGGAGGCGCAGCTCTGGAAGCGCTCGATCGAGACGATGCGCCGTGCCCTGCATGGTCCCGATTCGGAACCGACGTGGACGCTGGGCAATCACGACGTCACGCGGCCGGTCACCCGTTTCGGCGGCGGCTCGATGGGCCGCGCCCGAGCTCGCGCAGCGCTGCTATTGGTGCTCGGTCTTCCCGGACAGGTCTTTCTCTACCAGGGAGAGGAGCTGGGTCTCGAAGAGGTCAACGTTCCGGACAGCGAGCGGCAGGATCCCGTCTTCTTCCACTCGAAAGGCCTCCATGCCGGTCGCGACGGCTGTCGCGTCCCTCTGCCATGGCATCGCGGTCAGCCCAACGCGGGGTTCTCAAAGGCGAAACCCTGGCTGCCCATGCCCGCGGGCTGGGACGCACTGGCGGTCGACGTGCAGTCCGGATCGGGCGAATCGATGCTCGCTCATTTCCGCCGCGCCCTCGCGATCCGGCGCCGAATCAGCGGCCGCATGTCGGCAAGGGTCGATGGGAAGGCGGCGCCCCCCGGTGCTCTTGTCTACGAACGGGAACAGCTGACGGTCGCGTGCAACTTCGGTGCTCGCTCGATCAAGCTGCGCCTACCCGGCCATCTGGTGATCGCGAGCGATCCGCTAGCCAAACTGCGGCACGGCACGTTCAGCTTGCCGCCGAACTCCGCCGCCTGGTTGACAGCTTCCTCGCTCTGATCCCGGCCTCCAATCGAATTGGGTTGTCGCCAGGCTATCCACAGGCGAACGGAGCCCGCCGAAGCCCGAATGTTAAGAGTTGGGTGGCTACCTAAGTTCGGTTGCCGTCGAAGGCGAAGACTTAACCGATGGCTAACCCTCGAGTTGTCCACAGCCGCTAGAGTTGCACGTCGTGGCCCTCGGAGCCCACCCCGAACCCGAATCTTCACCCGTTCTCCTGCCGGCCGGCACCCGCTACATCAATCGAGAGCTTTCTCGCCTCGACTTCGACGAACGGGTGCTCGCCATGGCTGAGGATCCCCGCCTGCCGCTCCTCGAACGGGTCCGGTTTCTGGCCATCTTCAGCCAGAACCTCGACGATTTCTTCCAGGTCCGCGTCGCGGGACTGAAGGAGCAGCTCCTGGCCGCCGTGGCCGCCGCCTCGCCGGACGGGATGTCGCCTCTCGACCAGTTGAGAGCGATTCGCACGCGGGTCGAGGGACTCATCGAGCGGCAGACGGGCATTTACAACCGTGGGCTGCTGCCGGCGCTGGCGGAAGCAGGGATCGCGATCGTCCGCAGCGGCGATGTCAACAAGAAGGATCTCGCGCAGCTGCACACCGTCTTTCGGGAGCAGATCTTTCCGGTGCTGACGCCGTTGGCCGTTGATCCGGGTCACCCGTTTCCGTACATCTCGCACCTGTCCCTGAACCTCGCGGTCATGGTCCGCGACCCCCAGGGAAAGGTTCAGCGGTTCGCGCGCGTCAAAGTCCCACCG
>DATLKH010000161.1:0-1545 GCA_035538475.1 Candidatus Dormiibacterota bacterium
TCGACGAAGAGAAGAAAGCAAAAAGGCTCGCGCTGGCGATCTGACGGATCCTTCACCATTGAATGGTGAAGTTCGGCGTCGCGATCTTCCCGACCGACTACGCGATCTCGATGACCGAGCTCGCGCCGGCGGCGGAGGCGCTGGGCTTCGAGTCGTTGTGGGTCGCGGAGCACACGCACATTCCCACCAGCCGCAAGTCGCCATGGCCGGGCGGCGCCGAGCTACCCAAGCACTACTGGCACACGATCGACCCGTTCGTCGCGCTCACGGTCGCCGCGCTCGCGAGCAAGACGATCCGCCTGGGTACGGGGATCTGCCTGCTCATCGAACGCGATCCAATCCACACAGCTCGAGAAACGGCGAGCGTCGACCACGTGTCGAACGGGCGCTTCCTGTTCGGCATCGGCGGCGGCTGGAACCGCGAGGAAATGGAGGACCACGGCACCGATCCCAAGACGCGCTGGCAGTTGCTGCGCGAGAGGACGGAGGCGGTCCGGGCGATCTGGACCCACGACGTCGCCGAGTACCACGGTGAGATGGTCGATTTCGGCCCGATGTGGTCCTGGCCCAAGCCGGTGCAGAAGCCGCACCCGCCGATCATCCTGGGCGGCAGCGGAGCCAAGATCCTCGACCGCGTGGTCCGCTACGCCGACGGATGGATGCCCAATCGCGGCGAAGTCCCGGAGCGGGTCGACGAGCTGCAGCGCATGGCCAGAGCCGCAGGGCGCGAGCCGATTCCGGTCACGTATTACCCCAAGGCGACCGCCGAGGACATCGAGCGCTGTGCCAAGGCCGGCATAGACCGCCTCATCTGGTACGTCCCGCCCGACGGTCGCGACCCAGCGCTGAAGAGGCTCGAGGAGCTCGGCGAGCTGATCCGCCCTTACCTGCAGGACTGAGGGCGGCCGCTAGCCGATCTTCGGTCCGTTCACCGGCAGGGTGAAGTGGAAATCGGCGCCTTTGCCCTGCTCGCTCGTCACCGACATCTTGCCGCCATGGAGCTCGACGATCTGCTTCGCCAGCGCCAGCCCCAGGCCCGAGCCGATGATCTTGCCGCTCGTCTTCTCGTACCGCTCGTAACGGCTGAACAGCTTCTCCATGAACTCGGGCGCGATGCCTACGCCGTGGTCGCGGATGCTGACGTCCAGCTCGTCACCCCTGAGCTGCGTCGTGATGGCGATCTCACCGCCTTCCGGTGAGTACTTCACGGCATTGCCCAGGAGGTTGGCCGCGACCTGCGCGATGCGGTCGGGGTCGGCGCGGATGATCGGATCGCGGTCGAAGCTCGTCGTCACCCAGTGGCTGTCACTAACCACGCGGGTGCGCTCGGCCGCGGTGACGAGAAGGTCGTTGATGACGACCGACTCGAGGTGGAGCGTGAGACGGCCCGCCTCGATGCGGTCGAGGTCGAGCATGTCGTTGATCATTCGGTTGAGGCGTTCCGATTCCTTATTGATGTCGCCCGCGTAGGCCTTGGCCTCGTCGAGCGCCACCTCCTCGTCGCGGATCATCTCGCTGAAGCCAGAGATTCCCACGAGCGCGGTC
>DATLKH010000162.1:0-1708 GCA_035538475.1 Candidatus Dormiibacterota bacterium
AAGGATGCGTGGAGGTAAGCCCCGCGACCGGGCGCGCGACCGCTCGCATCGAGCGCGACAGCGCCTTGCGGCGAACGGACGAAACGAACCAGCTGACCCTTCCCGGCTTCCTGCCGGCAGGCGACGCAGGTCCGGACCGGCTTATGGCTCTCCTTCGCCAATCAGCTGTCCGTCCTCCTCGCCGGGCTTGATATCGATGCGGTAGCCGGTCAGCTTTGCGGCGAGGCGGGCGTTCTGGCCGTCGCGGCCGATGGCCAGTGACAGCTGGCCGCGAGGGACCAGCACCGTCGCAGTGCGGGTGACCCGGTCGATGGTCACCCGGTCCGCCTTCGCCGGGCCCAGCGCAGCCGCTACGAAGCCGTGGGGATCTTCCGACCAAGGAACGATGTCCACGTGCTCGTTCGAGAGCTCGCTGAGGATGGCGCGGTGGCGGACGCCTTTGGGACCGACGCAGGCGCCGACCGGATCCAGCCCAGGTTCGGTGGAGGAGACCGCAATTTTGGTTCGCAAACCCGCCTCACGAGCGATGGCTCGGATCTGAACGGTTCCAGCCTTGATCTCCGGGACCTCAGCTTCGAGCAGCCGATGGACGAATGCTCGCGACGCGCGGGAGACGCGGACTTGCGCCTGCTTGCGGTTGTGCTGCGTGTCGAGAATCACGACCAGGACCGGACGGCCGGGCACGAGCTGCTCACCTGGGATCTGCTCTTCGGGCGGCATCACGCCCTCCGCGCGTCCCAGGTCGATGTAGACGGTGCCCGATTCGATGCGGTCGACGACGCCACTCGCGAGCTCACCCTTGTGCTCCGCGACGTCGCGCAAGACTTTGTCGCGTTCCAGGTCGTGTATGTGACGAAGCACCGCATGTTTCGCGGTTTGCGCCGCCATCCGCTTGAAGTCCTCTGATGGCAGCTCGCGCTGAGTGATCTTGCCGTCGGGACCGATGACGCGGCTGCGCACTATGAGCGCGCCGGTTTCCGTGTCGAGCTTCACAGTGACGTCACCAGGTGGGTTGAACGCGCGCACGTAAGCAGCCGCCAATGCGCTCTCGACCGTGTGCAGCATTTCCTCGAACGGAATTCCGAGCTCGGCACAAAGCGCGCTCAGCGCGTCGGCCAGGCTCTCCGTCGAGGATTCAGAGGGCGACCGCGAGCCTGCCCGCGACAACGTCACTCCATCCGATGTGAACGATCACCGGCGCGCGACCCCGCTGAGCCTGCGCCTGCACTGCGATGCCCGCCGCATCGACCGCCACCAACTG
Organism: Candidatus Dormiibacterota bacterium; assembly: GCA_035538475.1. Classification (GTDB taxonomy): domain Bacteria; phylum Chloroflexota; class Dormibacteria; order Dormibacterales; family Dormibacteraceae; genus 40CM-4-65-16. Next base: position 1,262 of record DATLKH010000162.1, read on the forward strand.
CCCTTCGATCACAGTGTCCGCCTCCCCGCTGCGATACCTGATGTTGACACGCTTTCCGTTGAAACGCTCGTAGTCGTGCTGGCCGCGCAGGGGACGCTCGGCGCCTGGTGAGGAGACCTCGAGCTCGTACGGGCCGTCGATCAGGTTTGAGTGATCGATCAATGGTCCGACGACTCTGCTCACGCGCTCGCAATCGTCGATGGTGATCGGTTCGCTGTGGTCGATGGAGATGCGAAGCGTGCGTCCCGATTGACCCGATTGGTCCAGCGAGTACGGCTCGTACCCCAAGTGGTGGAGGGTGGGCTCGAGCAGCTCCTTCAGTGACGCTATGGGCCAGGTCGGCATGTCGGGTACGCGATTACCTTACCGCAGGGCCACGAGACGCAACAAAAACGACAGCCTGGCGGCCATGCGGTCTCTTGGCAATCGGGACAGACACATTTGCCG
>DATLKH010000163.1:0-1652 GCA_035538475.1 Candidatus Dormiibacterota bacterium
GAGGTGCTGGACGCCGCCCACAGCGGTCGCCTTCCGGATTACCTGCCACCCTCCGAAGCGACCACCGGGAGCTGGAAGGTGGCGCTGCCCGGATGGTGCCAGGATCAGCGCAACCAGATGACCGGCCCGGCGGACGATGGCGAGCTCGTCGTCAAAATGCTCAATTCGGGCGCTCCCGGCGTGATGCTCGACCTCGAAGACTCGGTCGCCAATGCCTGGCCCAACATCACCCGCGGCGTCGAGAACATCATCGCCGCCCTGCGCGGCGAGCTCACCTACTTCGACAAGAAGCGGAACAAGGAAATGCCGATCAACGAGAGCAAGACCGTGATCTTCACGCGGCCGCGCGGGCTGCATCTCGAGCAGGACGGCGTCGTCAAGGGCGAGCCTACGTCCGCAGCGCTCTTCGATGTCGCCATGGTCGCCTATCAGGTCGATCCGAAGAGCCTGAAGCACCCGCTCTCGATCTACATCCCGAAGTCGGAGTCCGCCGAGGAGGCACTCTGGTGGCGCGATCTCTTCCGAGCCATTGCTGAGGCGCGCGGCTGGCCGCAGGACTACATCAAGTGCATGGCGCTCGTCGAGGCGCATCCCCTCGCCTACCAAATGGAAGAGTTCGCCTACAACCTTCGCGAGCACATCATGGGCTTGAACCTTGGTCGCTGGGATTACATGGCCAGCTTGATCGACTTCACCCTCGCCGATCCCGGTTGGGTGCTCCCGGATCGCAACACCATCCCGCACGACGTCGCCTTCTTCCAGGCGGTGCGCGAGGTGATGCCCGAGGTCTGCCACAAGCGTGGCATGCTGGCGATCGGCGGGATGACCGCGCTGTATCCGAGCCGCGAGGACGCCGACCTCAACGCCCGCGCGCTCCAGGTGCTGGAGAAAGACAAGAAGAACGAGGCGACGAGCCTGATGGACGGCGCCTGGACCGGTCATCCGGACCAAAACGAAATCGCCGTCAACCAGTTCCCCTATCCCAACCAGCTCAACGCTCGGCGCAAGGACGCGAACATCCACAAGGAGCTGCGGCCCAAGCCCGAAGGCGTCGGCAAGAAGACCCTGCAGGGGACGCGCGACGCGGTTCGTACCGTCATCCGCTATCGCAATGGCGTGCTGAACGGCAAAGGCGCAAGCCTGCTCGATGGCTACATGGAGGATCTCGCCACCGACCGGATCTATCGCTACATGATCGCCCAGCGCACGCTGCACAAGGTGCCGGTTCCCGACGACGACGGGCGGCAGGTGACGCATTCCCCGGAACTGATCTCACAACTCTTCGACGAGGAGCTCGACCGCCTTCTGCGGGAGACCGCAACCGACGGTGACACCGGTTCGCGCGAGACCTACAAGAAGGCGCGCGACCAGAGCGAAGGTATGGTGCTCGGCATTCTGCAGTCGCAAGGCGCCCCAATCAGCTAGAACTTTTTTGCGCCGGCTGCGTTTATTACGACATGCAGGCGCCGGCTGTCCCGCCCGCCGACCTTTTGCCCGTTCAGCGCCGAGCCACCCCCATGTTCCGGCTCATCAAGTTCACGGCCGCCCCTATCCTCCATTTGCTGTTCCGAATCGAGGTGGAGGGCCGCCAGAACATCCCGAGCGATCGCAACTACGTCCTGATCGCCAACCACCTCAACTGGCTCGACTCT
>DATLKH010000164.1:0-5730 GCA_035538475.1 Candidatus Dormiibacterota bacterium
GGCTTGCGCATCCGCAGCGTGAGCATGGACTTCCAATACGCGACTTCCTTTCTGGTCGAGGCGCCGGAAGCGTACGAGCGCCTCCTGCTCGACTGCATGATCGGCGATCCGACGCTGTTCACGCGGTCTGACGAGGTGGAGACCGCCTGGCAGCTGATCGATCCGGTGGAGGCGTCGTGGCGCGACGGCCGCCCGCCGCTCGGAACATATCCTGCGGGCACGTGGGGTCCCCCGGCGTCCGCGCAGATGGTTCAGGCTGATGGAAGGGAGTGGCACCGCCCATGAGCACCGCCGTGTTGAGCGAAGCCAAGCTGATGTGGCACGAGCGCGACGCGTCGATGCAGGAGGTCATCGATGCCCTCGACAGAACTCGCAAGGATTTCGCGCGACAGGATGCGGCGAATGCCGACATGCCCCATCCACGAAGTTGCGTGATGACGCTCGTGGTCGTGGTGTCGAACGATCGCGAGGAAAAGCTGGCGGAGCAGATCGCGCATCTGATCAGCAAAGATCATCCGCTCGAAGCGATCATCGTCCGCGAGCGCTACGGGATCCGCACCGGCAAGATCGAAGCCTGGATCCACGCCGATGTGCAGCGCCCCGAGTATTCGTGCGCTCGGGAGTGCGAGTTCATAACGCTGCACGTGCGCGGGGCGGCGGGTGAGCATCTGGCCGCGCTGGTCGATCCTCTGCTGGTCAGCGGCGTCCCGACTTATCTGTGGTGGGCGGGGACGCCGCCGTTCGGCAAGGCCGAGCTCGAAGACGCGCTGCGGATCGGCGATGCGCTGGTCGTCGACTCATCTCAGTTTGCGATGCCATACCAGGCTTTCCGCGGCCTGGCGAAGTTGATGGCGGCCGCTCATCAAAAGCTCGGCATGTCCGATCTGCAGTGGTCGCGGATCAGGCCGTGGCGCGAGATGATCGCGGGCTTCTTCTCCCCGGCAGACCGGCACGCATTCTTGGACGGCATTTCCGAGGTCGGCATCGATTACGCGGGTGACGGCCGGGGCAACCGGATCGCGGCCTCGATCACGGTGGGCTGGTTGGCGACGGCGCTGGATTGGAAGTTGAACAGCGCCGCCGCCGGAACAGGCGGTGCGGTGCGCGCCCTGTACACGGATCGGCGCGGCCAAACGGTCGACGTCCAGATGCGATCGGTGCCGAAGGAGAAGCTCCTGTCGGGCGAGCTCGCCGCGGTGCGCATCGGCGGAGTCGCGGGGGGAATGACGTTCCGGCTGTCGATGTTGCGAGATCCGGAGCGGAAGCGGCGTCCGCCTGACGAGCCGTCGTATCGCACCCTGCATCACGCCGACGGCGAGGACGAAGCAGGAATCGAGCTGGCTTCGCGCCGGGCGGAGTGGCACCGCGACGTGCTGCACGAGAACTTCGACTCGCTGCACCACATCGCGACCGGTGATCCTCCCGGCGAGAGCCGGCCGCAGCAGCCGGCCGTCTTCGTCCGCGACCGCCGGCGCAAGGACACCTCGCAGGTCTTGCTGACGGTGATCGAGATCGGGGAGGCGGAGCCGCTGCGTCACGTGCAGACCTTCGACACGGACGACGAGGCGACGCTGGTGCTGGATCTGCTGTCGAACGGGACGCACGATCCAGTGTTTGCCCGGTCGCTGCGCGCCGCGTCCGAGCTCATGCACAAGTTCTGATTGCTCAGCCTCGAAGTCCTTCCCAGCGCTGAGGATGTGGCCGCCGAGGCCGCCGGCCGCATCGCACGTGAGCTGCAGAGAGGTGCGCGCACGCTGGTGCTCGCGGGAGGAACGACGCCGAAACGCACGTTTGAGCTCCTCGCGGATCAGGAAGTGGCATGGGGTCGGGTCGCCGTGCTCTTCGGGGACGAGCGGTGCGTGCCGTGGAACGATCCGGAGAGCAACTATTTGATGGCCAAGGAGGCGCTGCTCGACCGAGTCGGACCGGCAACGGTGTATCGGATGCCGGGCGAGCTGGGTCCCGACCATGGCGCGATCGAGTACGAAAAGATGGTTGCGCCGCTGCTCCCGCTCGACCTGGTCATTCTGGGAGTGGGGGAGGACGGCCACACCGCGTCGCTCTTTCCGGGGCACCCCGGTCTGAAAGCGACCGGAACAGTGATCGGAATTCACGACTCGCCCAAACCTCCGCCTGAGCGCATCACCCTGACGCTGCCGGTTCTGCAGTCGGCCAAGCACGTGGTGATGCTGGCCACGGGGGCGGGCAAGGCGGACGCTGTGGCCAAGGCCAAGCGTGGCGAGGTGCCGTCCGGAATGATTCCCCGTGCGAGGTGGCTGATCGACAAGGCCGCCGCCGGCGGCTGAGCGCCTGCTGAATTGGCTTCCTATACTGAAAATTGGCATGCGGGTGCCACCTTATGTGGTGGCTGCGGGTTGCTCTTTGGTCGCGGCCACAGCCTTGGTGATCAGCGAAGGCGCACTTTCAGGGGTGCACGCACCGCACATCGGCGCGGCTGGTAGCGCCCCCGCATCCGGCGGTGCAAACGGCAGCGGCTCTGTTCCCCAAAACCAGTCGAGCTCGGCTCCAAACTCCGGCGTAGACCAGTCCGCCGCTCCGCAGGATGCTCAGACCGGCGAGCAGTCCGGCGACCAATCGATGGCAGGCGACAATTCGCAGCCTGCACAGAGCGGATCGGGCGGGGTTGATCCTGGCTCGGTCACGCAGATTCTGCCGCTGCCTCCCGCCATCCCTTAACAGCCGGCCTCAGACGCGCATCTAGCGCCATCCGGGATGATTTACCCGCGCAAGATGGCTGACCGTCAAAATCCCCTCCCCGCTTTGCAGGGAAGTACCCGCCGAAGGCGGGGGATGGGGTGCACGTGACCCCGCGAAAAATCGAGATAGTTCCCTCGATCCTGTCGGCCGATATCGGCCGGCTGACCGAGCAGGTCAAAGAGGCCGAATCGGCGGGCGCGGATCGAATTCAGGTCGACGTCATGGACGGCCACTTCGTGCCCAACCTCACTTTCGGCCCGCTTGTCGTCGAGGCGGTGCGAGAGGCGACTTCGCTGCCCATCGAAGCGCATCTGATGGTCACCAATCCGGAGCTGTTCGTCGAGATCTTCGCGAAATCCGGTGCGACGCTGATCGAGGTCCAGATCGAGTCGACGACGTCCCTCTACCGGACGATCGACGTGATCAAGAAGCTCGGCGCCAAGGCCGGCGTGGCGATCAACCCGGCCACCCCGGCCGAAGACCTGCGCGAGATCCTGCCGTACATCGACCTGGTCAACGTCATGACGGTCGAGCCTGGGTTCGGCGGACAGAAGTTCATCCCGCACAGCCCGGAGAAGATCCGCCGGGTGCGTTCTCTCGGTGAGGGGTTCGAGATCGAGGTGGACGGCGGGATCGACGCGAAGACCGCGCCTCTGGTCGTGGCAGCCGGAGCGACAGTTCTGGTTGCGGGGAATTCGGTCTACGGCAACAAGGCCGGCGTGGCGGCCGGCGTCAAGGCGATTCGGGACGCGGTTGGCTGACGATCTGAAGCGCCAAGCGGCAGGCAAAGCCCTGGAGCTCGTCCAGGACGGGATGCTTTTGGGGCTGGGCTCGGGCTCGACCGCTCGGTACTTCACGGAAGGAGTGGGCCGGCTGGTCAAGGACGGGATGAAGGTGCGCGGCGTCCCAACTTCGCGCGATGTCGCGGAGCTGGCGGTCCAGCTGGGCATCGAGATCGTGACCGAGCTGGTGGCCCCGATCGACCTGGCCGTGGACGGGGCGGATGAGGTCGATCCGTCGCTCAATCTGATCAAAGGACGGGGCGGCGCCCTGTTTCGCGAGAAGCTGGTCGCGGCCGCCGCGAAGCGATTCGTGGTCATCGTCGACGAGTCGAAGCTCGTGAAGGAGCTCGGCGCCGGCGTTCTGCCCGTGGAGGTGCTGCCGTTCTTGTGGCGCTCCACCGCGGATCGCCTCGCAGCCCTGGGACTGTCGCTGAGCCTGCGAGGTGGGGAAGAGACGCCCTACATGACCGACAACCACAACCTGATCCTCGACGTGACCGTGGAAGGTGGCATCAAGAATCCAGTTGAGCTGTCGCTCGAGCTGAAGAAGGTGCTTGGCGTCGTCGAGCACGGTTTGTTCATCGGCATGACGGACACGGTGATCGTCGCCGGCGCCGAAGGCCATAAAGCGATCGGCCGCTCATCGGCTTAGACGCCGTGGTGCTGCGGGCCGTTTCGACCGCGTAACGGTCAACATCGCCTGACGTTCAGGTCTCCAGTGAGGATCCTGATCGCGGTCGTGGCATGTGCCATCTCGGCTTGCGCTACGGCGCCCGGACCGAACGGGGTGGCCTCGGCTTCGCGGACTGCATCGCCGTCACCATCGGCCGCCGCCGGGTTGACGACCACCGTGCATTGCGACAACTGGCCGGGACCAGGACATCCGATGGCAGTGGTAAGCGGCCACGGAGACGGTGAGAGCGTCCCGCTCGGAATGGTCGATGTCACCGATCCAACCAAGCCGGCCCTGGCCTGCGTCCTCAACCCAGCCCTCGGCGGACGGTTCTTGTCGCCGACCGTCGTCGCTTTCTGGGTGGGCGACATGCTCGGCACCGTCGACCTTTCTACAGGGAAGGTCGTGAAGACCGCGCAGCTTCCAGCTCCGGCCAGCACCGGCGCAGCCTTCAGCGCGGACGGATCCGAGTTTGCATACCGCTCGTGGGACAGCGCGGGCGGCATGACGATGCATCTCTTCCGACGCGGGTCGGACAAGATCCTGTACAGCCAGGAGCCAATGGGTGGACACGGCGGCCCGGGCCTCGATGCGGGGCCGTTCGATCGGGTGCGGTTCTCGGCCGACGGCTCGGAGCTGCTCGACTATCTGTTGTTTCGCCCCATTCCCGGTCCGGCCAACGTGATGGTCTTCAGGTCCGACGGATCGACTCTCTTCCAGTCTTCGGGACTCGAGGGTCCGGCGGTGTGGGCCGGGAGCACGCTCTATTTCGGCGTCTACAAGTCACCGTCCTACGAGATCGACAGTCTCGACTCGACCGGCAATACCAAAACGGTGATCAGTGGTCTTCGATTGTTCGGATGGCCGGAGCTCGCACCTGGCGGATCGAAAATCGTCTACAACACCCCAGGCCCAGGATCGGACTGCGGCGGTCCGCCGCATATCTGGAGTCTCGACCTGAGCACCGCGCAGGCTTCGCAAATCTCGCGAGCCGATACCTCGATTCCGGTGTTTGTCACGACGAATGTTTACTGGTCGATCGAGGAAAAGCTTGGGCAATGCGGTCCGGGCGGAGCGACTTATCCCGATGGGGTCGTGCTCGCGCATGATCTGACGACCGGAAACGACTCGCCGATCGATACGAGCTTCTACCAGCCGATCGGTGGCGTGAATACCGGGGGATTCAGCACCACCGCGGTCATCGACGTTCGGCTCTGAACGGACTCAGCTGGGCGACTTCTCACTTCGGCACAATGGACCAACGTGGACGGGTCGCACGGTCGACCCGCCGCAACTGTCGCGGACCAAAGGCGCGTCACGCTCGCGGCGGCCTCCCGAGCTAGGCGACTTCTCACTTCGGCACAATGGACCAACGTGGACGGGTCGCCTAGCTCGGTCGAGGGCGCGGCACTGGAAATGCCGTAGGCCCGCAAGGGCCTCGTGGGTTCGAATCCCACCCCGTCCGCCATTTGAACTCCCGCCCACCGTAGGCAGACGGCGACCCTCACATGCATTGCGCGTCAACGCCCCGCGACCCCAATACCATCTCCCTGATGC
>DATLKH010000165.1:0-6099 GCA_035538475.1 Candidatus Dormiibacterota bacterium
GTCTCGCCCGCCGCCACCCGATACACCACCGGGTCGTGCGAGATCGGTGCTGAGGTGGGAATCGAAACCGGCTTGATGACGGTGCTGTAACGGCCGAGTGACACGTCCCCGTACTGTCCGCCTTCGGCGACGACCACGGCTTCGGCGTTCACTGGACCCAACCGCGCCGTCAGCGCAGTCGGAAAGTGGCGATCCATGGCCGCGTAGCTCGACATCGCAACCGCTATTCCGAGCACGACAGCATGGGTCAGGTAACGATTAACTCGCAATGCCTACCCCTAAAGTTCGTGAACCCGCCCCCGGACGAGTCCCCCAGAAGACTTAGGCACCCTAACAGACCTTCGTCGGGTTGGTCAACCCATGACGGCTACTTAGAGGAAGCGTCACGGGCGCCATCTGGCCGGCGCGTCCCAACTCGATTTGAATTCGAGGACGCGGCCGCCAAAGGCGTGAACGCCGAACAACAGTTCGGATGCCCAGACGTTGCCTGACCCGACCGAGTAGCCGCCCCATTTACATCACTGAACGGCCCCCGCCCGCCGGTCTTGCTGCCCCCTTACGGCCCTCCCCGCACGTAGATCGTCTGCCCGGAGATGAAGCTCGAATCCTCGCTGCACAAAAAGGCGATCACCGAAGCGATGTCCTCTGGCTGGCCGACGCGGTGCAGCGGAATCTGTGACGCGGCGCCGATCTTGAACGCCTCGAAGTCGATCCCCATGCGCTCCGCCGTGGCCCGCGTCATTCGCGTCTCCACGAAACCCGGCGCGACCGCGTTGACGTTGATGTTGAACGCGCCGAGCTCGATCGCCAGCGTGCGCGCCATGCCCTGCAGCCCCGCTTTGGCGGTCGAATAGTTCGTCTGGCCGCGATTGCCGAGCGCGGAGGTCGACGAGAGAAACACCATCTTCCCGTACTTCTGCTCCACCATCGGCTTCTGCGCCGCGCGTGCACAGAGAAATGTGCCTTTCAGATGCGTGTCGATGACCAGGTCCCAGTCTTCGTCGGTCATCTTGAAAAGCAGGTTGTCGCGGATCAGTCCCGCGCAGCACACCAGCACATCAAGGCGGCCCAGGTCGCGGACTGTGCGCGCCACCATGTCCTCGACCTGCTCGCGCTTGGTCACGTCGCACGCCATCGCGACGCCTTTGATCGGTCCGGCAACCTCTTCCGCGGGCGCAGCGTCCATATCAGAGACGACGACTTTCGCTCCCTCGTGGGCAAGGAGCTGCGCAGTGGCCGCTCCGATTCCTCTTCCACCGCCGGTGATGAGCGCCACGCGATCTTTGAATTTCATCTCGTCTCCGTGTCCAGCGCGACACCGCCATCCTTTCGAGGATCGGATGCACCCGACATGGCCCCGTCTTTCTCCACAACTATGACCTGCGGCCGAGCGAAGTACGCGTCGTAGCTCAGCGTGCGCTGATTGACCGCATATCCAGCTCGCTCGAGCCCGGCGCAGACCGCGCGCGGAATCCGGCCCTCGGCCTGCACCACGTCGCCCTGAAAGTCGATTCGCGGCGCGCTCACCGCTTCCACCGGCGACATCTCGTGATCCAGGATGTTGACCAGCACTTGCAGGATTCCGGCGACGATCTTGGTCCCGCCCGGTGCTCCGATGCAGACGCGGAGCTTGCCCCCATCGAACACCATCGTCGGCGTCATCATCGTCACCCGCGTCTTGCCTGGAGCAATCGAATTCGGCCTTCCGGGACGCGGATCGAAGCAGTTCATGTAGTCGTTGTAGCCAAAGCCCAGCCCCGGAGTGACCACGCCGCTCGCCGATCCGAGCGTGTGCGACAGCGAAACCGCGTTGCCCGAATCGTCGACCACGCAAACCTGCGTGGTGTCCATGCGGTCGTGCACCACCTCACGCGCTTTGGCCGCGTAGTGCTTGTCCGCGAGTGCGCCGGTGGGGATGTCGACAAAGCGGGGATCCGCGATGTGCGCCTCGCGGTCTGCCACCGCCCAAGTCATCGCCTCGACCAACGAACGGGCGGCTCCGGTGCTCGGCCAGCCCTGTGCGCCCAGCTGGAAACCCTCGAGAAAATTCAGCATCTGCAGCAGCGTCAGCCCGCCCGCCGGCGGTCCCGCCGCCACCACCTGCAGACCTCGATACGTGCCGCGGATCGGCTCGGTGACGTTGACCCGATAGTTCTCGAGATCTGCTTTCGTGATGAAGCCGCCGTGGGCCGAGAAGTCGGCGGCGATCGCGTCACCGATCGCGCCTTGGTAAAAGACATCCGGCCCCTCCGCCGCGATGCGCTGCAGGGTGTGGCCGTAATCGGCCTGCACCATTCGCTCGCCAATCGCATAGAGCGCGCCGGAGTGTGTGTAGATCGCTTGGGCCGCCGGCGTGGCCTGAATGCGCTGCGCATTGGGCACGACATCCGGTCCGTAGTCGGTGGTCCAGTAGCCGTGCATGTACCCGGTCACCGGAAAACCTTCGAGGGCAAGGGGAATCGCGGGCTGGATCGCTTCTTGCCATGAGATGGTGCCGAATTTGTTCAGAGCTTCGTGCAAGCCGGCGACAGTGCCCGGAACCGCGACCGATTGATAGCCGGTGTCGTTGACGAATCCTTCGAGCACATAGCCATATCGATCGGCCGCTTCGCGAATGAACAGCGATTCCCATTGGTCTTCGCGCACGCGCGAGCCGGCGGTGGCGTAGAACTCGATCAGCGTGTCGCCGTGCTGCGGGCTGTGCACGAGCATCGCGCCACATCCGCCGATCCCGCACATCTGCGGGTCGACGACTCCCTGCACGAAGGCGCACGCCACCGCGGCGTCGACCGCGTTGCCGCCACGCCGCAGAACGTCGAGGCCGGCTTCTGCGGCGATCGGCTGAGGGCAGACGATCATCGCCATCGGATCTTCGCCGCCAAATCTAGCGAGTTTGGCGATGGGAATTTACATTTCCCGCTTTGGAAAAACCGAGCCTCTGACTAAACTGCAAGACCCTCTTGTTAAGCCCGTTTTAATCGGCAAATGAATACGAGAGGAGGAAGAGGTATCCGCAGCCGTTCGCGGGGCCAGTCTCTGGTCGAGGCGGCGATCACATTGCCGTTCGTCCTGCTGCTGGCTCTAGGCGTGACCGATATCGGCCGCTCCTTTTATTACAAGGAAGCGGTCACGAACTCAGCGCGCCAGGCCCTGAGAATGGCCGTCTCCTCGTATCAGCACGGGACCGCGGACAGCATTTGCGCCAGCACCAGCGGCGGTCCGCTCGCGGTCACCGTCACCTCCGCTGTTCCTCCGAGCGGAGGATCGATCGTCACCATCGCCAACCAGGCGGCGCTCGAAAGCTCGAAAGACGGCACGCCGGCGGGGTCAGCGATTGCGGGATCGACGATCACCGTCACGTTTCACTGCTTGAACGGAGCCGCAATCACCAACGCCACCGGCGACGGAGGCCCGCCGAGCGATGTTGCCTCTGATTCGATCTCCGCAACCATCACGAAGCAGATGTATGTCTTGACGCCTCTGCTGTGGCCCGTGGTCGGATCTTCCTTCCCCGTCCGAGCCACGACCTCGGAACGAGTCGAGTACTGATATGCGCCACAGATCACGCGGTCAAGCGCTAGTCGAATTCGCGCTCGTTTTTCCGATCCTCTTCTTCATGCTCACGCTGTCGATCGATCTGTATCGCGTCGACTGGGTCACGTCGACCGTCGCCGAAGCCGCGCGGCAAGCGGCGCGCCAGGCGGTCGCCAATGAAGTCCAGAACGACGGCGCGTTCGCTTCGGCGAGCGGCAGCTGCTCCGGTACGCAGCTCACGCCCACCGCAAATGGCAGCGGATGCCTGACGAGCAATCGACTCGATGAAACGGTGGATGCAGTCATGGGCAACTTCAGCCGGACGTCTTCGATGGTCGAAGCCTCGCCTTCGGCTTGTCCGACTCCTAGCCCGGGCACCACGCAGGTGTGCATCTGGCCGTCAGAGCTGGGTGCGGCAGGCGCTTACGCGGACTGCGCTTCTGCGCGATCTGCGCTCGGGCGCGATCCGGGTCCAGGCGACCTCGGCTCGCGCAGCGCGGAGTACAACAACCCGAAGTTCAAGGGCTGTTTCGAAGTCGTCGTCACCGTGATCTATCGCTACGACAGCCTGGTTCCGTTCATGGGCTCGGCCGCGCCGAACCTTCTGCGGATCGCTTCGTCCACAACCATGCTCGGGGAGTACTGAGATGACTAGGCGCAATCGTCGCGGCCAGAGCGGACAGGCCATCGTGATCATCGTCGGCATGATCGTCTCGCTGACTGTGCTGGGCGTCGTCGTCTTCGACGCCGGGCTGGCGATGTCTGACCGCCGCAACCTGCAAGCCACCGCGGACGCCGCCGCGCTTGCCGGCGCCCGCTCGTATGCCCCAGGACAGGACAACGCTCACTGGGTGGCGATGGAGTACATGGGCACGGCGCTCAAGTTCAGCTTGCCCACCGGTTTTTGCGTCGGACCGACGAACTGCCCGGCCGGAACGTACATCGCCAGCGGCTACCGGATCACGCTCGCCGACAGCTGGCGGTACAACGGCATCCTCAACTTCCCGAGCGTGTTGGACGTCGTCATCTCACACCAGCAGCCGAGCATCTTCGCGCGCATGCTTGGATTCGCGTATCTCAATGCCGCCGCATCTGCGCGAGCCACGATTCCTGGACCGCAGTTCAACGGCGCGAACTATGCGGTGGCTGCGGTGAGCGGAGATGCGCTGATCAACGGTGGTGGCGCCGCGTTTCAAACGGTCACCGGACCCGTTTACGCATACGGATCGTTCGGCGCGAACAACGGACCGCACTCGACTGGGGTGCCTTCGATTCAAACCGGATATGACGGCAATCCGTGCCCCAACAATCCAGCCAACTTCCTGTCGAACGGCGGTGGCGGCAACAGCCTCAACTACCACACGACCGACGGGCTGCCTATGCCGGACAACTACAACCAGCCGCCGCCATTGCAGTACGAGAACGCGTCGCCGATTGCACCCAGTGTCACTTACACGACCCCAGCCGCGGCCAAAGATGTGAGTGGAAACTGGATGCCGGGCATCTACAGCGGCTTCTCGCCGAGCGGGGGGAAGATGGATCCGGGCGTCTACAAGATCACGAGCGCGTCACTCAACCTCGGGAGCATCACCAACGCGACCTACACTCCATCGGGCACGCAGGACACGGCGGGCGCCGTCGCTTTGGTCATCGATGGATCGGACACCGGCCTCAACCTCTCGGCCGCAGTCCTCAACGGCCTCGACGACGTCAACACGCCGCCTCCGAGTCCGCGGGACCCGCAGAACACGCATAACTTCGTGATCTGGGGCGGGGGCTCGAACCCCTACACGGCAGGCGTGACGATCGGCCCGGGCGCGACGACCGACATGAGCGGAATCATCTATTTGCCGAAGAGCCCGTACGTCAGTGACGGAAACTCGAGTCCGCAGTTCACCGGCTCGCTGATCGTGGCCAGCATGACCGTTCACGGTGGTGGTAACGGGCAGCAGGTCTTCAAGTGGGTCTGCGGCTTGAACGCGGTCGCGGGGCAGCCCTACGACGGCGGGTTGGTTCGCTGATCGTTCGGCCGTAACCGCCGCGGTTCCGACGCGTTCATAACCAGCGTGTACGCGCGCCGCGCAGTCGTCGCCGTGGCGCTCGTTGCCGCCCTTTTTGCGCCCAGCGCTGGAACGTTGTGGCTCACGACACCATCGGGCGACGACATCCAGGCGCGGGTGGCCGCACTTACCGCTTCCTACGGCGTTCCTTTGCTCGCCTCAGACGAGGTTCCCCCCACCCTCGCAGAGGCAGTGGTCGCGACCGAAGACGAACGCTTCTATCAGCATCACGGCGTTGACTCGCTTGGAGTAGCGCGCGCGCTGCTCTACGACATCGTCAACGTGTGCCTGTGCCAGGGCGGTTCGACGATCACCCAGCAGCTCGTCAAGGACGTCTACCTAGGAGGTTCTGACCGAGGGCGCAACAAGCTGGACGACATGGTGCTCGCGCTGAAAGTGGAGCGCCGGCTCACGAAGAGCCAGATCATGGCCGACTATCTGAGCGAGATCCCGACCGGATATGGGCGCAACGGTGTAACGGCCGCCGCGTGCGCATATTTCCGCG
>DATLKH010000166.1:0-6734 GCA_035538475.1 Candidatus Dormiibacterota bacterium
CCTTCATCACGGTTTCGAGCTGGTCGCGAATCGACTCGATGAAATGGTCGTGACCCGAATGGCGATCAGCGATCCAGCTCTCTAAACCCCACGAACTCGGAGGACCGGAGATCCGAGCCGCTGGCCGGCTCGGGGAGCCGCTCGACTAGGGTTCGCTGGGACCCCTGAGCGCAGCGAGCTGACGTTCGACGTCGGCGTCCGATCCGAGAGTTTCGAAACGAGCGTCGATCGCGTCTGAGCCAGGCCCAAAGCTGATCGCCTCCAGGTCGCCCTCACGGACCAGCCGATCGATGGCCGTGGCCCGCGCCTGCATGTCTTCGGTGGTTTGCTCAGCTCGCTGCAGCGTCGCCGTGAGGTCGGCGAAATCTTGCGAGACGCCGGTCATCGCTTCACTGATGCGGACTTGCGCTTCGGCCGCGCTGTAGCGTGCCTTGATAACTTCCTGGCGCGCGGCGAAAGCCTCGATCTGACCGGCCAGTCGCTGCTCGATCATGGCCAGAGCGGATTCCTCACGCTCGACTGCCGCGAGCTGGGCTTCGAGCGTCTGCAGCTCGTTCATGACCACCTGGCGGCGCTGCAGCGCCAACCGCGCCATCGTCTCGCGGCCGGCTTTGAGCTCCTGGCGAGCTTGCTCTTCCATCGCCGGAAGCTTCGCCTTCACGCCGTCGGCGGTGGTCCGGAGCCGCTCTTTGGCTGCGGTCACCTCTTTCGACGCCGTGACCACCTGAGCCAGAAGCGCGCGCTGTTTTTGATGGGAGGTGAGATGGGTCACCCGTGGATCCGGTGCAGGGGCCAGAGCCAGAGTGGTGGTGGTTTTGAGCAGCTTGGTGACTCGGTCCAGGATGCCCATCTCTTTCCTCCTTACCGCTGCGCGACGGCGGGGGTAGTCGCCGCCGAGCCACGTGAAGCTTTCGTCAGCCGGTCACGCTGGATCCGGAAGTAGTAGTTGCCGAGGAATCCCATCGAAGCGATCACGATCAGGCGCATCACGAGCACCTTGTCGTCCGGCCCAAAGTCGAACGGAACGGTGGCCCTCAGGATGCATGCGCCGGTGTAGAGGAGGATGGCCAGGATCGTGTAGGCAGCTTCGATCTTTCTTGTGAAGACGAGGGCGAACGCGAACACGACCGGGAAGTACAGAACGTAGAACTGGTTGTGAAGGCCGTGCGACCCGGGCCAGAAGACCACGATCGCGGTGATGAGGACCAGGTCCACGACGCTGGCCGCGACCACGACGGTGCGGTTGAGGGGGCTGCCCATCACGTATCGACCGTGGAAGAAGAAGTTCATCGCCATCAGTACCAGGAAGAAGGGCATGGTCTGTGTGAGCAAGCTGATGCTGTTCGACGTCCACAGCACGAGCGCGATGCCCGCGACGATCACGCCCCAACGCGCCCACACGATCACGGTCTGGCCGAAGAAGACGTCTTCCTGCTCAGCCTGTGCCGTGGTTCGGACTTCACGCAGCTGATTCGGTGACATATCCATCACTCCTATGACACCTGCGCCGCAGGCGTGGGTTGTCGTGTAGCGATAACTCCTTGCTCGATGTCGTCGAGCATCTCGTCGTGAATCCGAATTGCTTCGGCTCGACGGCGCGATTCGTGGCGCGCAAACAGGTTTCCGCAGAGCGCCACAGCCGCGAGCATCAGCAAGCGCGTGAAGACCGCAGGGTACTCATCAGTGGTCGCGGTGGATAGGGCGACGATTCCGTATGAGCCGACGATCAGCGTGGTGTACGCGGTGGTCATCCACGTCGGAAACGCGACCGAGATGCCGACGATCGCAGCGAAGTAAAAGATGAACACCGGCGACGAGAAGCCGTGCTGCACGATTACGAGTGCGGTCACGACCGCGATGTCGGCAAGGCTGGCGCCGTACACGACATTGTCGATCGCCGGGTGTCCACGCAGGAGCTGAACGTGGAGGTAGAAGTTGCCGAAGGCGAGCGCGATGATCGCCGCGAGCTGCACCTGCAGCGTGACCAGATCGGATGGTGCCCAGAAGGAAAGGAGCAGACCGGTGCCGATCAGAATCCATCGCGCCCAGACGAGCACTGTCTGGCCGTAGGCGAGATCCTCGGTCCGCACGCTGCCTGGGAATGACTCGAGGCCTTTGAGTTCGGGCTTAGAAGGTTTTGGTGGCGCTGAGGGCGTGTTTTCGGTCGGCGCCGGCGCCGGCTGCGAGGTCGGTTTCCATTCCTCGGCGACGCCGTCCCAGTACCACTTTCCGTCGGGTGAGACCAGGTGGTCAGTGGCCGTTGTGCTCATTGCTGCTCTGCCTCCTTTTTGATCTGGTCGAGTTCCGCATCGATCTCCTTCGCGATCGTGATTCGCTGCAGTTCGATCTCCACGAAATCGCCGCCGCCGATCGGAGGAAACGAGCCGAGGTCGACGAGCGAATCGATCGCCCGCGCCCGCGCCTGAAGCCGATCAGCCTTCTCCTCGGCCCTGCCGACGGCCATGCCAAGATCAGCCAGCTCGCCGGACATTCCGGAGAGGGATTCCTTGAGCCGGACTTCGGCTTCCGCGGCCGAGTAACGCGCAGCGACGACCTCACGGTGGCTCTTGAACTGCTCGACCCGGACCTGCAGCGTGCGTTCCTGGGTGGCCAAACGCTGCTTGTCGGCCTCGACTTCTGCCAGTTGCTTGTTGAGGCCTTCGATTTCGGCCTGAGCCAGCTTTTTGCGCTCGAGGGCGATGCGGGCGAGGTCCTCGCGCTCGGCCGCGACCGCTTTCCTGGCCTGCTCGTCGAGCTGCGGAATCCGACTCTCCAGCCGCTTGGATTGCTGCTCGAGCTGCTGCTTGGCGGTGGCGACGTCGACCAGCCCGCGGCGGAGGTTTATCAGGAGCTCCTGCTGCTGGTTGTACGCGTAGTCGAGGATCTGGCGTGGGTCTTCGACCCCGTCGAGGGCGCTGCTGACTTCGCTGTTGAAGATGAGCCTGATCCGGCTCCAAACGCTCATAACCGCCTCCTGCTTTGACTGCGAATTCCGGCGCTGTTACGGCGCAGGATCGGGCGGGTCCGGTCTCAGAGACAGTCTCGAAACACTCTCGTTTTTGGTCTCAGAATTGCGGCATGTCGCGATTCATCGAAGTCAGCCATGAGGTCGTGCCGGGGATGAAGACGTACCCCGGATTACCTGAGCCCTCGGTCGATGTGATCTTCGATTACGACGCCTCGCATGAGCGGTATCAGGGGAAGGCGGAGTTTTTCATCGCGTCGCTGCATCTGTGTGGCAACACCGGGACTTACGTGGACTCGCCGATCCATCGCATTCGGGGAGGGGCCGATCTGGCTGCGCTGCCGTTGGAGCGGCTGGCCGACCTGGAGACGGTGGTCGTCGACTGTTCGGAGGGGGAGCGTTCCATCGGGCCGGATGCACTCGCGGAGGTCGATGTGCGCTACCGCGCCGTCTTGGTTCGCACGGACTTTTCTCGGCACTGGGGCAAGCCTGAGTATTTCGGCGCGAATCCGTTCTTGACGGCGGACGCATGCGCGCTGCTCGTGCGTCAGGGCGCGCTGTTCGTGGGGATCGATTCGTTGAACATCGATGACACGGGCGACCCTGCTCGGCCGGCGCACACGATCTTGCTTGGCGCGGGGATTCCGATCTGCGAGCACATGACCAACCTCGGGGCGGTGCCCGCTACGGGCGGCCGGCTGCATGCCGTGCCGATCGCGTGGGTGGGTGGGGCGAGCTTCCCGGTCCGGGCGTACGTCATCGCGCCCTGACCCCACCGCGCGTATTTGACCCTTTTGGCGTCAAAAGGGCCGAATCGCGCCGAAATTCGACCCGTTTGGCGTCAAATGGGCCGAATCTATTCGGACGCGGACGGCGCTGGCTCGGGCTTCAGGAAAAGGGCGCCAAGGGGTGGAAGCGTGAGCGTCACGCTGTGCAGGTGGCCGTGCATGCTCACCGGCGTCGCCTCCACGCCGCCCAGATTGCCCTGCCCGCTCCCGCCATACAGCGGCGCATCGCTGTTCAGCAGCTCGTTCCACCT
This sequence comes from Candidatus Dormiibacterota bacterium, assembly GCA_035538475.1. GTDB lineage: Bacteria > Chloroflexota > Dormibacteria > Dormibacterales > Dormibacteraceae > 40CM-4-65-16. The sequence goes on from DATLKH010000166.1 coordinate 4,005, forward strand.
TCCGGCCCTCGGCACTCCGATCTGGTAGTTCTGTCGCGGCACCGGGGTGAAATTGAACACGGCGACGAGCAGGTCGTCCGGAGTCCGTGAGCGGCGGATCAAGCTGACCACGCTCTGATCCGCATCCGTAACGTCGATCCAGGAGAACCCGGCGGGATCGAAGTCCAGCTCGTGCAGCGAATTCTCCTCGCGCAAGATCCGGTTCAGGTCACCCACCCACAAGCGCAGGCCGCTGTGCATCGGATACTCGAGCAAGTGCCAGTCGAGACTCTGCTCGACATCCCACTCGCGCCACTGCCCAAACTCCCCACCCATGAACAGCAGCTTCTTTCCAGGCTGCGCATACATCCATCCGTACAGCAGCCGCAGGTTGGCGAACTTCTGCCAGTCGTCGCCAGGCATCTTCGAGAGCAGCGAACCTTTGCCGTGCACCACCTCGTCGTGTGACAGCGGCAGCATGAAGTTCTCGCCAAACGCGTAGAGCATTCGAAACGTGAGGTTTTGGTGATGGAACTTCCGGTGCACCGGTTCGCGCTCGATGTAGTACAGCGTGTCGTGCATCCATCCCATGTCCCACTTCATTCCGAAGCCCAACCCGCCCACATACGTCGGCCGTGAAACCAGCGGCCATGCGGTCGATTCTTCGGCGACCGTCTGCGCATCGGGCTGCTCTTTGTAGACCTCGATGTTGAACCGCCGCAGCCAGTCGACGGCTTCCAGGTTCTCGTTGCCCCCGAACCTGTTGGGGATCCACTGGCCCGCCTTACGCGAGTAATCCAGATACAGCATCGAAGCGACTGCATCGACGCGCAGACCGTCGACGTGATATCGGTCCAACCAGGACAGGGCGCTGCTCAGCAGGAACCCGCGCACCTCGTTGCGACCGTAGTTGAAGATCGAGCTGCCCCAGTCGGGATGCACGCCCAAACGCGGATCCGCGTGCTCGTACAGATGGGTGCCATCGAAGTTCTGCAAACCGAACTCGTCAGATGGGAAGTGAGACGGCACCCAGTCGAGGACCACGCCGACACCGTTCTGGTGCAGGTAATCGATGAGAAACATGAAGTCCTGCGGGCTTCCATATCGGCTCGTGGGCGCGAAATAGCCGGTGACCTGATATCCCCACGACTCGTACAGCGGGTGCTCCATCACGGGCATGAATTCGACGTGGGTGAATCCCATGCTGCTCACGTAGTCGGCGAGACGAGGCGCGAGCTCGCGATACGTCATCCAGCGATTGCCTTCCTCGGGCACCCGCATCCACGAACCCAGATGCACCTCGTACACGGCCATCGGCGCGCTTCGCGCGTTGACGTTGTGCCGGTTGCGCATCCAGTCGTCATCGCCCCAGTCGTACGAGAGGTCCCAAACGATCGATGCCTGCCGCGGCGGGGCTTCCGAGTAGGCGGCGAACGGGTCGGCCTTGTCGACGCCCATCCGCGTCACGCGCGAGTGGACGTAGTACTTGTACATCGCTCCGCTCTGAACCGTGGGAATGAACCCTTCCCATATGCCGGACTGCTCGCGCGGATAGAGCCCGTTGGCGTTTTTGTCCCAGCCGTTGAAGTCGCCGATCACGCTCACCTGGTCTGCGTTCGGCGCCCACACGGCGAAATACGTGCCCACCGGATCCTTCATGGGATGCGCTCCCAGCTTCTCGAAGAGATGGGAGTGAGTGCCCTCATTGAACAGATGCAGGTCGAACGGACTCAACAGGGAACGGGCGACCATGCTCATGCGCTCACCAAATCGATGATTCCTCGAAGCGGGATCCGGACCCAGTCTGGCCGCGAGTTCAGCTCGTAACGAAGTTCGTACAACGCCTTCTCCAAAAGCATCGTGGTGAGCTGGAGCTCGAGATCGTTTTGAGCCTGCGGAACCCAGCTCTGATTTCCGGCGGTGGCGAGATAGCTATTCAAGAATGTCGCGGACACACCTGCAGCCCAGAAGTGCGCCCACCGCTGCAGAGCGGGTGCACGCTCCGGGGCTGGTTGCAGCGTGCGAAGCGCGGCCTGGCTGGCGTATGAGAAAGAGCGCAGCATCCCGGCGACGTCGCGCATGGCAAGCCGCTTCAACCGCCGCTCATAGAGCGAGCGCGTCGGCTCGCCTTCGAAATCGATGATGACGAAATCATGCCCCGTATAGAGAACCTGGCCGAGGTGGTAATCACCGTGGACCCGGATTCTCGTCGTCGTCAGGCGATGCTGGAGGAACGTTTTCAGGATCGATGCGATGCGACCTTCCGCTTCGAGAACTTGCTTCGCCTCGTCCCGTGCGTCGGCCGGGAGGCGGGTCAGTTGTGAGCGCAGCAGCTCGGTCGCGCGCATCGCCAACCCGCTGATCGATTGATAGATGGATCGCTGATCGAGCGGAATGATTCGCTCCGGCGCAAACGCCGCATCCTCGGGATCGGACGAAAGCGCCATGTGCAGCTCAGCGGTTCGCCGGCCGAGCAAGCGCGCCGAGTCGAGGTAGCCGCCGATCGTCTTCGCGGCGATCTCTGGCAGCTCCTGGCGGCTTGCTCCGAGGACGCTCTTCGGCAGCGCCGGAGGCTCGACGCCGGTGAGCTCGGGTGCGTTGTAGAAGTGGGCGAGCGTGGTCAACGTGTACTGCCATGCGTCACCCTGATTGGGCACGTAGCCCTGCAGAATCGCGATCGTCATCGGCTCGCCCTTGGGCCGCCGGTACTCGAGGAAGCCCGCGAGTGGCGCAACGTGGCTGAAGTCAGTG
>DATLKH010000167.1:0-2433 GCA_035538475.1 Candidatus Dormiibacterota bacterium
CGGTGCGAGTGCTGGTCGGGCCCGCGCACCCATGAACGACATCTACAACAACCCGATCGGTCACTGGGTCGTCGTGATCATCGCGATGGCGGTGAAGGCGCGGGGGGGTCAGGTCCCCCCCGCGGAACCCTCCCAGCAGATTCAGCCCTGGTTGGCTGCGTCGAACGGCTGCGGTTGCCCGGCAAAGCCGGGCAACGCGGAGGCCAGGCAGTGAACGACCTCTACAACAACCCGATCGGTCACTGGGTCGTCGTGATCATCGCGATGGCGCTGCTGCTCTTCGTCGTGCTCACGGCGACCGCATACACGGTGTGGTTCGAACGCGTCGCGCTCGGCAAGATTCAGCGCCGCCCCGGTCCCAATCGTGTCGGTCCCTGGGGTTTGATGCAGCTGGCCGCGGACGGCGTCAAGCTCGCGTTCAAAGAGAGCTTCGTTCCCGAAGAGACGGACAAGATCCTCTACGTGATCGCGCCGGCGATCGCGGTCGTGGCCGCGTTCCTCGCGTGGGTCGTGATCCCGATCGGACTCTGGTACAACGTCCAGTACTGGGTCGCGGACGTCAACGTCGGCATCCTGGTCGTTTTCGCCGTCAGCGCGCTGAACGTCTACGCGATCGTGATCGGCGGTTACGCGTCGAACAACAAATACTCGCTGCTCGGCGGCTTGCGCTCGGCCGCGCAGCTGATCAGCTACGAGATGTCGCTGGGGCTGTCGCTGGTGCCGACGTTCATGATCGTCGGTTCGCTGCGACTCCGCGACATCGTCGAGTTCCAGGTGCATTGGGGCTTCTACAACGGCCCGCTGCCGCTGATCATCCTCACGCCGGTGGGTTTCATCATCTATCTCATCTCGGCGGTGGCCGAAACCAACCGCGCGCCGTTCGACCTGCCCGAAGCCGAGCAAGAGCTGATCGGCGGATTCCTGACCGAATACTCCGGCTTGAAGTTCGTGCAGTACTACCTCGCCGAGTACGTGAACATGATCACCGTCTCAGCGCTGGCCGCGCTGCTCTTCTTCGGCGGCTGGTATCTGTGGATCGTCCCGCCGGTCTTCGCCTTCCTCATCAAAGTGATCCTTTTCCTCTTCCTATACATTTGGCTGCGCGGCACCTTTCCTCGCTTGCGCTACGACATGCTCATGCGGTTGGGTTGGAAGGTGCTGCTGCCGCTTGCGATCGCAAATGTCGTGGTCACCGGAATCATCCTGGTGGCGGTTCAGGGGTAAACAATGAGCGACGAGAAGCAAGAGCCAGAGAAGAAGCCCGGCGTCGTTGATGACGTGAGCGCGCTGCTGACTGGGTTGAAGACCACCCTCAAGGAAACCTTCAGCCCGGTCATCACCACCATGTACCCCGAGGACAAGTCGCCGCGCTCCGAGCGCTACCGCGGCCGGCACTACCTTCGCCGCTACGAGAACGGCCTCGAGCGGTGCATCGGGTGTGAGCTGTGCGCAGCCGCATGCCCGGTCGGGTGCATATTGGTGATCGCGGCGGAGAACAGCGAGGAGAACCTCGTCTCGCCCGGCGAGCGGTACGCCAAGACGTACGAGATCAACATGCTGCGCTGCATCTTCTGCGGCTACTGCGAAGACGCGTGCCCGGTGCAGGCAATCGTGCTCGGTCCTGAATACGAGCTTTCAGACACGAGCCGCGAGAAGTTCATCTACACCAAGGAGAAATTGCTGGAGCCGCTGCCGCCCGACGTGCAAGCCCGGCTAGACAAGAAAGAGCATCCCCACCCCGGCCGCGACGCGGCCGGACCCCCCCACTAGTGGGGAGGTGATCTGAATGGCGATCGCGGTTTTCTTCGTCGCCGCCGTGCTTGCGGTCCTGGGCGGCATCGGCGTGCTGATCTCTCACCAGCCGATTCGCTCGGTGCTGAGCCTCGTGGTCGTGATGCTCGCGCTGTCGGTTGAATTCCTCTTGCTCTCGGCGCAGTTCGTCTTCGCCGTCCAGATCATCGTGTACGCCGGCGCAGTCATGGTCTTGTTCCTGTTCGTGATTGCACTGCTCGGACCCGCGCGCGAGCTCGGACGCGGCAGGCTCCGCTTCCAGAGCTGGCTCTCGATCCTGTTCGTGCTGGTCCTGCTCGGACTTATGTGGACGATGCTTCAGGGAGTCCAGTACCGCCAGCCCGACCAGGGCGTCAGCGCGTCGTTCTTCGGCACGGTTCAATCGATTGCGGTCGGCCTTTTCACCACCTACCTCTATCCGTTCGAGCTGACTTCGCTCTTGCTCCTGGTGGCGGCCGTGGGCGCGATCTACCTCAGCCGTAAACGCGTCGACGACCTATGACCCCGAAAATATGAGCACCCTCAACATCGGCGGTTCGCAGCTCGATGCATCTTGGTTCTTGCTCCTCAGCGCGATTCTTTTCGTGACCGGCGCGGTTGGCGTGCTGGTGCGCCGCAATCCGCTGGTGATCTTGATTTCCA
>DATLKH010000168.1:0-8035 GCA_035538475.1 Candidatus Dormiibacterota bacterium
TCTTCGAGTGACACGTCGCCGTCGCGGATCATCTCGCTGAAACCCGCAACCCCGACGAGAGCGGTGCGGAACTCGTGACTGACCAGCGAAACGAATTCACTTTTCAGTTTGTTCAACCGCTCGAGTCCGGCGAGATGCGCAGCGGCGGCCTCATTGGCCGCATGTTCGGCGTCGTTGTCCTCGTACATGACAAGGAAATAGGCGATGCGCCCCTTTGAGTTGCGCACGCAGGTCGCGAGCCAGTGCAGCCAGACCTCGGTGTCGTCAGTGCGAACGGCGCAGCTGTCGGACTCGACCGTGTCGACCTCTCCCCGCCATAAGGGTTGGAAGACTTGATAGACGCGCGCGAGCTCGTCCGACCGAACGTATTGCGCGACCGGCGTGCCAACCATCTTTTCCGGCGTTGTGCGCAGCAGCGCCGCCATTCGGGGATTGACGTCGATCACGTTCAAATCGACGCCGACCCGTGCGATGCCGAGAGGCGCGTGCGCGACGATGTCGTCGAGCAGCCGGTTGCGCCGTCCGAGCTGAGCCTCCGACCTCTGGCTCTTGTTCAACAGTTCGAGCGAGTCGCGGTGAGCCAGCATGTGGCTGGCAACAAACAAAACGCCGATACCGCCGGCCAGGATGCTCGAGAAGAGGTCGAGGTTGTGGCCCATCAACCCCTCTCCGATCACTGTCAAGGCGCCGATGAGGACTGCCACCCAGGGCAAAGCCAGCTGCCAGAACTGGATCGGACCTTCCTCTTCGTTGACCTCGTCTGTCGCGACGACGGGCCACAGCGGCGCCAGCGCGATCATCAGGTAGCCGACGATCCAGCCCGTGTCCAGCACCGAGCCGAGCGCGCCGTAAGTGCCGTCCGCGGTCATGTAAGCGAAGGCGCTGTCGGCCAGCGCGTTGAACGCGAGACCTCCCAGCAAGAGGGTCAGACGACCGACGTCGGCTCGACGTGCGCGCTGCAGTGCCACGACGAGCACGGTGGCCGTGATGATGTCGCCGATCGGATAGGCGAGGCCGATCGCCTGAGCCAGCGGACCGGCCGAGGAACTCTCGTACACCTTGGCCAGCCCGAACTGCCAGGCCATGAACAGGAGCGCCAGCGCCACGATGGCTCCGGACAGCGCCGTCTGACCGCGCGTGGCCAGGCGAGTCGGCGCCGACGTGAAGGCGAAGACCCCGGCCACCGACAGGGGCACTGCCACCAAGAACCCCGCGTCGGCAGCGGACGGGAACGGCACCTCGACGCCCAGACCAACCTGGTAAATCGACCAGACGACCTCGCCTATACCCCAACTGCCCGCCGAGGCGGCGAATAGAGCCCACGCGATGCGTGTCCGACCAGTGCTGCGGTACGCCGCCAGGGCGCAGCTGGCCGCAGCGAGAAACGCCGCCCCGGCCTCGCCGAGGTCGTCAAGGTCGATCGTCGCCTGGTCGCTGACCCAGTGGAACTCGGTCCAGCCCGCGAAGACGAGGGAGGCAAACAGCGCAGCCCCGGCGGCGAAAGCGAAGGGCGTCCATCCCTGGATCCCAAGGCCCCTGATCACGAAGGGCTGTCGGAGGGGCAGCGCTGCGGCAGAGTTCTGCACGCGTCGAGGGTAGGCGGCGGCCGTCAAATCGCATCCGGGTTAGCGAAAAATTGATCGGCAGGCATGGCCGGCTCGTCATCAGTCGCCCGGCGCGAGAATTCGGCGTCTCTGGCGTCAGAAGTGGGTTTGGGAGCACCGAATTCGGCGTCTCTGGCGTCAGAAAGTGGGTTTCAGCCGATCTTCTAGAGCAATTCGGGCTAAGGCGAGAGTTGCCGGACTATCCGGCGGTCTGCACTCGCGCAGGCAGGTTGCCCGCGATTGATTCCAGCAATCGCTGCGAGGCGAAAGTGACCTCCTCGACCGCCCTCTCGAACGCGGCCTCATGACGGCTGGACGGCTTCGAAAAACCGCTCACCTTGCGCACGAACTGGCGCGCGGCGGCGCGAATCTCCTCATCGGTCGCGATAACGTCGGCGTGACGCAGGGTCTTGATGCTTCGGCACATGCGTCAAAGATAGAGAGCGTTCAGGCTCGCCGGCGAGGCGGAGGCAGCTCAGGCAGTTCCGGCGGGGCAAGGCGCGCCGGATCCAGGCCGGCTCGCTTGATCATTGCGTTCGCCAGCCTTTCGTACCGATGCTCGACCAGGTCTCCAACGGGATCCGCGCTGGCAGACATGAGCTGTCGAAAGCTCAACGTCGATACGGCCCGATAGGCCAGGACCGCACGCGCTGCATCGGCCCGACCGGTCATCGACGCGATGCGCACGAACGCCAGCGCGGCGCCGGTCTCACGCATATCACGCCATCGCCATCCCGCGTATGGCAGCAGCACGAGCACGATCGGTGGCAAACCGACCAGCAGGGCCAGGGTGATCGCCACTTTGAAGATCGCGTCGTGAATGTTCTGGCCGGTCGCGATCAAGGGATCTCCGGAATACTGCTGGAGCGTATTTGCCGCGTTCAGCAAGAACTGCGTGAGGATGGGAATCCCCCCTGGAACCGCATGTCGAAACGACGCGATCCACTGATCGAATGTGACGCCGGTGCTCTTGATTCCATCCGCGATGACCTCGAGGCCCATGATCGTCTGATAGATCAGGAAACCGAGATACGCCCAGACCACCGTCCAGGCAAAGACGATGGTGTCGGCAAGCACTCGCAGAAAGGCCGGCCAGCGCCGGTCGGGATAGACCTTCAGCATCATCTCCCCGGACGATAAGCCACCCGCCCCAAACAGATGCCCGACTCGCCGAGATAAAATTTCGCGACAGCGATGTCAGACGACCTCCGGTTCCCCGCTCATCGCCTGATCGAAGCCCCAACCTGCTTCTGTACCTGCTAGGTCGCTAGACCCCGGGCACACGAGCGCCCGGCCGATAGGCGACCTCCCTTTCATTCCTCCGCCTGTATGGCATTTGGTTTGAAAGGAGATAAGTCAGTGGCAACCACCCTGTTACGACCAGATCAGACGTTTCATCCGTCGCCACGTCTTGCGGCGGAAGCACCGCCCGAGACGCTTGCCTATTTGGTCACGTTCGATCCGACTCGCAAAAAACCTGACACGTCAACGCGGCCGATCTGGGTGCCGAAAGTCCTTGATTTGCGGTCGACGTCGAGCGTGCTCGTGGTCATGGGCATCGTCGCGTGATCGTCTACGAGAGACTCGGCCTGCGCATGCTGCGCAGGGGTTGGTTCAACCTCGACCTCGCGTGGAGCTTTGTATTGATCGCAAGCGGTGCGGTGACGCTCTTCACGGCGATTTAAGCGATCGCGAAATCGACCTCGACGGTGGCCTCCACGTCGATCTGACCGGCGGGGACTTGTGTCGTCGCGCTGGCCGCCCCGAGGCTGTACGGTGCCGGATATCGGGCTGTGGTCGAGAGGTCGCTGATGCGAAGGACCTGGCCCACCTTTACGCCCGCAGCCGACGCCATGGCTTGCGCTTTTGCCCTTGCGTCCGCGACGGCCAGGGTTCGCGCCTCACCCAACGCGGGTTTTGTGTCGGCCAGACCGAAGCTCACCGAGATGTTGCCGGCGCCGCCTTCCTGGACGATCGCGTCGAGGGTCTTGCCCACCGTGTCCACGTTGTGCCACTTGACGAGCAGCTGCTCATACGCGCGATATCCGGTGATCGTGCCGCCGTCGATTGAATACATGGGCCCCACGTAATAACCGCTGGTGGATAGGTCGCTATCCCCAACGCCGAGCGACTTGATTCGCGCAATCAGCTTCGAAGCTTTTGCCGCCAGGTCCCCTTGCGCAGCGGACGCTGTGCTCTGTTGGGACTGAATTCCGGCCGACACGATCGCCAGATCGGGCTTCTTCGACACGCTTGCGTCGCCGCTGGTCAGGATCGCGGTTTCGATCGAAGTCGGAGAGACCGTGGCCGAAGGAAGGTTCAAAAGAACCGGCTGCCGGTTCGAGGTGACGATCCCCGCCGTCACCATCGCGCACACCAACACGGTCGCCGCCGAGACGACGATGAGTCGAATCGTGGAATGCATTTGCGAAACCAACGCTGGCCCGCCGGCGAGGTAACGGCGACTTACTCAGGCCAGGTGGGAGGATCCCAGCCCACGTTGGGCACGCTTCCAGTCCGCCAGTAAAGCCCGCGCCTTCGCTGCATCAGCTCTTCGTCGACGAGGTACCTGCGTAGAGCGGCGAAGTCGGGATGCCGGCGGGAGATCGTGCGATTGACATCCGCTTCCGAGTAGAGGCGGCCGGGTTGAAAATCCTCGACGAGCCAGCGCAAGATCGCCAGGCGTTTCTTGCGCTGAACGGGAATGCTGGTCAGCCGGCCGGCTACGTCGACGAACGTTTCGCGCACGCGCGCGTCATAGGTTTCCTCACCCACCGCAATAACCAATAGCACGCCGTAACTTCTGTCGGACCGCCGCGTATATGCCTTTGTGCGGCGTTTCGGATTGGTGATGATTGCGGTGGCCATGACCGCGTGTGCGGCGGCTCATCCAGCGGCAGACAACGTCATTCCGTGGAAAGCGCTGCCCGCCGACCTCAACGCCCCACCTCCGCCCGCGCCTCACGCCTTCCCCATCCCGGCCGGCACAGCTCCATGCGGCGCGAGCGACCTCCTGGGCGTGGTGACCGGCAGCCAGGGCGCGACGGGTCACATCGTGACGACATTCGCATTCTCGGCGTCCGGCTCGAAGGCCTGTGTCCTCGACGGCATGCCTTCCGTCGCGCTGCTCGACCCGTCAGGTGCAGATCTCGGGTTCCGCGCTCGGGCGGCGTTCGCGCCGGCGAGCGTGCCCGGCCCGGCGCTCGTTGAGCCCGGTCCCAAACCCGAGCCACATACAGGTTTGAAATTTGGGCAGGCCGGATTCAACATCGATTGGATCAGCCAGCCAGAGGCTTGTCCCGGTCAGAACGGATCTGTGCCCGCGGCCGCTCGCATCCAGGTCCCAACCGGAGGCGTGCTCACGATTCCAATTCCGACCGAACCGGCCGGATATCCATGTCAGGGCGTCGGCGTCTCAACGTTTGAGGGTCCGGCATCGCCCGCGCCCGCGCCAGTCGTCCCACCCCTTCCCACCATCGCATCGCTCGGCGCACCTGCGACCGCGAATGCGGGCCCGCAGTTTGAGTTCACCGTGACGCTGACCAACGACAACCAATCTCCGCTTGATCTGGTTGCGAACTGTCCGAACTACGAAGAAGAGCTTTTCGGCGCCGACGGGACTCCGCTCGGCGGCAAGCACTTCTACAAGTTGAATTGCGGCCCGGCGGGAACCCTCGCAGTAGGCCAGTCAGCGCGGTTTCAGATGCGGCTTGATGTTCCCAAAACTGCGACGCCAGGCACCTACCGGCTGGTGTTCATGCTTGGTTTCTGGAACGCGATGACGAAGTTCTCGCCTGAACAACCGGTGCGAGTCGGTTAACCCCGGAACGCAGAGGGATCGCCAGGGGGCAGGTACGGACGCGGGTCGATCGGCTTTTGATTGATCCGCAGCTCGAAGTGCAGATGCGCACCGGTCGAGTTTCCCGTCGAGCCCTCGAGTCCGACAGGCGTGCCCTGCGTCACGGTCTGCCCCACGCTGACCAGCGCCGTCGCCAGGTGGCCGTACAAAGTGTCGAGCCCGCCGGCGTGGGCGATCACTACGTAGTTTCCGTAGCCGCTGCTCGAGCTGCCGACCAGAGCAACCACGCCGTCATCCGCCGCGTAGACGGGCGATCCAAAAGGCTCCACAAGATCGATCCCGGTGTGAAAGTGCGGGTACCCGCCGTAGGGCGGCTCGAACCAGAAGGTTGACGGACCAAATGGCTGAGAGATCAGCGCTTGAGGCTCCGGCCAGATGAATCGGTATTTGGTCGAATGCCCGGCACTGGTTGCGATTTGACCAACGTTGTTGGACTGCAGCCACAGCTGGAGCTGCGACCACACCGATTGCATGGCGGCCGCGATGATCGCGTCTTGCTGCTGCTGGAGCATGTCCGCCACCGCTTGAGCCAACTGCGTCGATTGCGTGTTGAGCCGAGAGATCTCGTACTGCGTTTCAGCGATCTTTTCCTGCAGCTGCGCCACGGCTTTTTCCTGCTGCGCCTGCAGGTCCCGCAGCTTCGCGAGCTGCGAGTTGAGCTCGTCACGCCGCTTGACTTGCTCCGCCCGCGCCGCCTCTTCCTTCTGCCGCTCCCGCTGGAGCTCGGTCAGGTTGGTGTCCAGCTGCGACTTGAGCTCGGCGGCGTGTGAGCCCGCTACGTTGAGGTCGGACACGCGCGTCAGCAGGTCGCTCAAGCTCTGGGATTCGGCGAGGATCACCAGCACCGATCCGGGCGAGACGTAAATCGCGCGCGCCAGCTGGCGCATCTGAGCGCGCTCGGTTCCGATTCGCTGCGCGAGCACGACTTCTTGCCGCTTCGCCTCGGCGATCTGAGCGTCGAGATCGTCGATCCTGGCCTGCGTTTCGCTGATCTTCTGCTGCATGTCCGCCTGCTGAGCCGCGTTGTCGTCGAGCGACTGCTTCAGCTGCTGCTCCGCCGCCATCGCGTCGGCGAGGTTGCTGCCGAGCTGGGCTCTGATCTGGTTGATGAGCGTCAGCTGCTGCTGGGGATCAGCCGGGGACTGATCGGCGGACACGGCCGTCCGGTCCGCGCTCAGGATCACCAGGGCAAAAAGGATCCCGACGACAGCTGCTCTCAAGACTCCAGATGTCTCCGCACGCTGACCAGCGAGGAGCCCGAACCCAGGCCGATGCCAACGAGGAGGACGATCACGGCGGCGATCGCCGCCACGGTGACGTTTACGCCAGGCGCAAATTGCGTGAACGTCCCGCTCGCTTTCGAGATGCCCGCGGCCGTCGAGCCGAAGGTGATCGCTCCCGCCACAAGACCCGCAAGCCCACCGGTGATGGCACCTTCGACCACGAACGGACCACGCACCATCCACCGCGATGCTCCGACCAGCTGCATGATTGCGATCTCATCGCGCCGGGCGTGAATCGCGGCCTTGATTCCATTCATCGTCACGGTCACGGCAACGAAGCCAAGGAGGCTCAAGAAGACAAAGCCGGCAAGCGCGGTGCCAAACAGGAGCGTCTGGATGCGCTGATACGCACCGCGGTCATACGAGGTTGGGTACACGGGATCGACGATGTTCTCGTTGCGCACCGAGGCATCGATCGCCGCGACGTCATTGAGGTTCTTCACTTGAACGTCGATGCTGGCCGGGAACGGATTGCTGTCCGTGGCGTTGGCCAGCTGCGGAAGACCCGGCATCCGCTGCGCGCGCGCGAGCGCATCATTCTTCGACGTATAGGTGACATTGGCGACGCGAGGGTCGTCCTCGAGTCGGAACATCAACGCGATGACGTCGGTCCCGGGCGCGTCGTCGCTGAGGTAGATGTGAAGCATCGACGCTTGACTGGCCTCGACCCGCTCCAGGTTCTGAAGCGCGAAAGCGGTCAGTCCGACAAAGCCCGACATCACCAGCAGCAGGGTCATCGAGCCAAGGGCCGGCGCGGTGCTGTTGAGGTTGCGCACCCAGTTGCGAGCCGCGTCGCCGAAGAGGAAGCGAAAGAAGTTCGCGAGCACGGTGACGACGAGCCGCCGGCGCTTGAAGCGGCCTCTTACGACAACGCCAGCCACGCCATCCTCCCGATTTGCCCCGCCGGCTGGTCGCGCACCAGGCGGCCGTGGACGAGCGTCAACACTCGGCGCTGAAGGCGGGTCACGATCTCGACGTTGTGAGTCGCGATCAGCACTGTCGTGCCCCAGGCGGCGATGTCTTCGAAGAGATCCATGATTTCCCAAGCCGTGCCCTGGTCGAGGTTGCCCGTGGGCTCGTCCGCGATCAGAAGTGGCGGTTGCGTGACCACGGCGCGAGCGATCGCCACCCGCTGCTGCTGGCCGCCGGAAAGCTCGCTCGGAAAGGCGCCGGCGCGATCCCCCAGGCCCACCGCCTCCAGCGCGTCGAGCGAGCGCTCGCGCGCCTCGTGGTCCGAGACGCGAAGGTTGCTGACTTGAAGGCCGAAGGCGACGTTTTCCAGCGCGGTC
>DATLKH010000169.1:0-1684 GCA_035538475.1 Candidatus Dormiibacterota bacterium
GGCGTTGCTGATGTCGAGATCACCCGTTACCTCGATCACCGCGGCGTTGTGGCGCAGCGTGATAGCGAACGCCGCCTCGCCCAAGATACCGGACTCGAGTCCTCTGCCGGGCCTGTCTCGTTCGCCCATGTCAGGTCGTCATCAACGACTTCAGTCGGCCAAGGGATTCGCGGAGCTTTCGCGACACGTGCATTTGTGAAATTCCCAGCCGGTTGGCAATCTCCGTTTGCGACAGGTGCGAGAAATATCGCAGGCGCACGATTTCCTGAAGGGGCTTGGGCAGGCGCCGCATCGCCCATTCCAGTGCCTCGTGATCCTCGAGTTGACCCAGCTGGGAATCTCGATCTCCGACCAGTTCCGCGAGGGACGTGACTCTGTCGTTGGTGCTGTCGTCCGCGGTTTCGGCCTCGAGCGAAGCCGGGGCGTAGGCCCGTCCTGCCTCCATCGCCTCGATGACGACGTCGAACGGCACGCCTGCTTCCTTGGCCAGTTCTTCGATGGTGGGCGAGCGGCCCCGCCGCTGGGACAGCGTCTCGACGGACTTCATCAGCGCGTAGTTGAGCTCGCGGAGCCTGCGCGGCACGTGGAGCGGCCAGAGCTTATCGCGGAAGTGCCGCTTGATCTCGCCGACGATTGTCGGTGTGGCATACGTTGTGAACTCGATTCCCCGAGCCTGATCGAATCGGTCGATCGCTTTGATCAGCCCGATCTGGGCGACCTGGATGATGTCCTCCAGGGGCTCCCCTCGATCGGCAAACTTCTTCGCCAGATACACCGCCAGCCGTTCGTGCGCAAGAATCAAGGCCTCGCGCGCCGCCGGGTCGCCGGTTTGCCGCAGTAGCTGAAAAAGCTCCTGGACGTGCTGTTTACTCAGCAGACGGCGGGCTGCCATTCGGATTCTCCCGCTGTCTCTTACGCAGCCGGAGCGCGATGCCCCCGTCGCCGCTGCTTCGGCGAACCTCGTCGACCAGACAGTGCATCAGGAACACGCAGAGCTCGCGCTCGTCCCCCGCCGTCGCGTCGCGGTGGCCGGTAGCGTCTGGATCGGGGAAGAGCGTCCGCGGGTCCACATCGGCGCCATGCGCCTCAACGGTGATGTCGAGAGCATCCGCCTCTTCGACGAAGCGCAGCGCGATCGGGTCACCGCCGCCGCGTCGCGATCGGATGAGCATGCCACAGGCCTCGGAAACGGCCACCTTGAGGTCCTCGATCTGATCGTACGTGAAGGCCCGGTGCGCGGCGACCGCGGCGGTCGCGAGCCGCGCCACGCTGATGTACTCTGGCCGCGGGGGAATTCTGAGATCAACGATCTCCATCACGGATGACTTCTCCGGTGCGCCTTTGACCCGACTAGGACTGGTCGATCAGACCGCCTGCTCGGATGTGCGCCAGCGCGTCGCCGACGGTTGTGTCGAGTGGGACCACCAGATCGAACTTGAGCAGCAGGATCAGCTTCCGCATGGGAGCGGTTTCGGCCATGACCAGGCGCATTTGCCGATGGCGCTGGTGCAGCTGCTCGGCCAGGTCAAACAGCAGTTTCACGGTGGCGCTGTTCAGGTACGATACCCCTGAAAGGTCGATGACGATGCCTTGACTGTGATCGTCGAGCATGGCAGCGGCATCCAGCGCTTCACCGATCTCGGAGACGTTGGAGGTATCGATTTCGCCCCGGAGGCGCGCGACG
>DATLKH010000170.1:0-1660 GCA_035538475.1 Candidatus Dormiibacterota bacterium
TCCCGAGCTCGCGGCGTATCTCGAGGGACAGCTGTCACTGGAGGAGGCGCGGGTGTCGACCGTTCGTCAGGTGCGCCAGTATGCCCGCCGCCAGTACACCTGGTTTCGTGCTGACGGCCGCGTGCAGTGGAGTTCGCCAGACCTCGAGCTGGTTATGGCGCGACTGGGCGTGGGTATGATGGGGGCCGAAACCCCTTGATTGCGAACTCCAACGGCAGGCGCGAGCGCGCCTACCTCATGTCCCTGGATTACGAGGACCAGGGCCTGGCTGCCATCGAAGAGCAGATGCTCGAGCTGAGCGAACTTGCCAGAACCGCGGGCGTTGTCGTGGTGGGCACCGATATTCAGCGGCGTGGGAAGCCGGATCCGGCCCTCTTCATCGGCAGGGGCAAGGCGGATCACCTGCATGCGCTCAAGCACGAGGCCGGTTTCGACCTGCTGATCTTCAACGAGGAACTGTCGCCGCGCCAGCAACGAAATCTGGAGCGCAAGCTCGATGTCAAGGTCATCGACCGCACCGAGTTGATCCTCGATATCTTTGCCCAGCGCGCCCGTACCAAAGAAGGTCGGTTACAGGTCGAGGCCGCGCAGCTGCACCATCTGTTGCCGCGCTTGCAGGGCGGTCGCGACCTCTCGCGCCTGGGCGGTGGCATCGGCACCCGTGGTCCTGGTGAGCAAAAGCTCGAGAGTGATCGCCAGCGCATCCGCCATCGCATTCGCGAGCTCGATCGCGACATCAAAGAAATTCGCAAGCAGCGGGCCATGCGCCGGCACGGACGCCGCCGGACGGCGTATCCGGTGGTGGCGATCGTCGGCTACACGAACAGTGGGAAATCCACGCTGTTGCATGCGCTGACCCAGGCACGGGTGCAGATCGAAGACGCGCTCTTCGTCACCCTCGATCCGACGACGCGACTCGTGCGCTTACCGAATCGGCGCGAGGTCCTCTTCACCGACACCGTCGGCTTCATCCAGAACCTGCCGACCGACCTCGTCGCCGCCTTCAAAGCAACGCTCGAGGAGGTGCAGGAGGCGGACCTCTTGCTGCACGTCGTCGACGCCACCCGCTTCAACGGCCGCGACCAGATGGAGGCCGTGCACGAGACCCTGCAGGATCTCGACGCCCTCGACAAGCCGAAGGTCCTGGCGCTCAACAAGATCGATGAGCTCAGCCCGGGCCAGATCGAGATCCTCCTGGCGGAAGATTGGTCGCCATACGGCGCCGTGGTGCCGATTTCGGCCCTGCGCAAGGTCGGGCTTACGGAACTCGGCAACGCGATCGCGACGACCTTACCGGGTGACCTGGTCCCAATCGAGGTGTTGCTCCCCTACAGCGAAAACGCCCGGCAGGCAGAGTTTCACGCCCACGGGAACGTCGAGGCGGTGGATTATCGGGCCGACGGGATCGCGATGCGGGGCGCGCTGCCGCGACGACTGCTACCGCGGTTCGATCCGTTTAAAACCGCCGGATCGTCGTCGTAGCCCAGGTTTGCCTGACTGTTCGTGCAGTGGGCGGCGTTACCGCAACAAGCGGACGACGGCGACTACCTGACCCTCGAGCTGGGCCGTCGTGGTATAGATCGGTTCGTAGGCCTCGTTTTCCGGTTGCAACCGCACCCGGTTGGCCTCCCGGAACAAGCGCTTTACGGTGGCGGTGGGC
>DATLKH010000171.1:0-3178 GCA_035538475.1 Candidatus Dormiibacterota bacterium
CGAAGTACCGGTTCATCGGCGGATCCGACCGCGTGTAGTCCCACCGCATCGGCTCGGAGGCGAAGGCGGTTGCGTCATCTTGGAGCGGCTTCACCATTCGCCGCAGCCAGTCCTTTCCGACCAGATAGTTGTCGGAGTCGATGGAGAGGATCAGCTCCTTGGTGGCCAGCCGGTTCAAGATCGCCCGAGCGCCTTCCCCGGTGACCCGTGGATTCGGCACCACCCGATCCACCCCATAGCGCTCGAGAATCGCAAACGTTCCGTCGTTCGATCCGGCGTCCGCGACGATGATCTCGATCAACTCCTTCGGATAGTCCTGATCGCGGAGCGGCCGCAGGCAGCCTTCGATGTAGCGCTCGGCGTTCAGCGTCGGAATCAGGACGCTGACGCTCGGAAGCTGCACTACCGGGCCAGCCGCGGCGTCAACAAGCCTCGAACGAACTGAATTCCGTAGGTCACGTGCGAAGCCAGCGCCACGGCGGGCAGAGCGGCGGCGACCGACGGCTCGTCGCGCTCGAGCAGACCCAGCAGGACTGCCGCGCCCGCGTACGCGCCCAGGCCCGCGACCAGCAAACCCCGTGCCCGGCCGCTGAACAAAGCGGCGGCGGTCAGGCCGGCGAGCGCGGCGGTGCCGGCAGTGGGAAGAAAGTACGAGGGCCGCAGCGAGGTTCGCGGGTACGCCTTCACGAAATAGCCGCGATGCATGCCCACGTTGCCGACCTGCGCCAGATGTTTGCGCATCACCGGCCGGCGGCGATGAAACACGACGACCTCCGGGTCGTAAACGATTCGCCATCCGGCTTCGACCAGGGCCAGGCAGATGACCGTGTCTTCGCCGCCGTAAAAACCGGTGCCCCATCCCTTCACGTGCTCGGCGGCGCTGCGACGCACGATCAGGTTGTAAGCCGGGTAATCGTCGACATCACGCCTGCGTCCGGGCTTGAAGCGATATCTGTACGGTCCGCTCCCGAGCCACGACTCGTAGAAGGCGCCGCCCGCGCGTTCCGGCCACGCGCTTCCTGGCGGCGTGACGCCAGGTCCCGCGACGGCGGCTATCGACTCGTCGGCAAAGATCTCGACGGCTTTCGCCAGCCAGTCCGCGCGTGGAACCGCATCGTCGTCGATGAAGGCCAGGAATTCGCCGGTGGCGGCGTGCATGCCGACATCTCTTTTCTCGCCGGGCCCGGTGTCGTGATCCGCCCCGGTGAGCAGCAGCCGTGCGCCGGCGGGCAAATCGACCTTCTCGTCGCTGACCACGATCACCTCAAAGGGTCTGTAGTCGAGCCTCGAGCAGCCATCGAGGCATTTCCTGAAAGCGGAGTTATCCCTGTGCAGCGGGATGATGACCGAGACCGCAGGAGCCGTGACCACCGAGGACGCGCCGCCCCGCAGTTTGCTACTTGGCTTCACGCACCTCTGCCAGTGGAACCTGCTGCTGATTCTCGTACGTGTGACGAACCTTGAGCCGCCACCAGATGTTCAGCGTGTCGCGAATCACCTGAAAGACCGCGGGCAGTCCGGTCGTGGATGAGAACTGGTAGTCCATTTGGACCGGGGCCTCGATGAATCTGCGATAACCCTTCATCCGCGCGATGACGAAGAACTCGAGGTCGTACGCCCAGCGCCGCACGAGCATGTAAGGCAGCACCGCGCTCAAAACCTCGCGGCGGAAGAGCTTCAGGCCGGTCTGCGTGTCACTCACGTTCAAGCCGAAGGCCATGCGGATCATGAGCTGATAGACCCACGACTGAAAGCGGCGGAACGGCGGGTAGCGAACTTCTGACTGCGGGTGGCGCTTCGAGCCGACCACGACATCGCACATGTAGATGTCCATGAGCTTGATGAAGATGCCGATTTCCTTCGGATGCAGCTCCATGTCGGCGTCGATGAAGGTGACGGGGTCGCCGGTCGAGCGTTCGAATCCATAGCGCAGTGCAAAGCCTTTTCCCATGTTGGGCGTGTAGCCGTACACCTTGACGTGAGGGCCCGCGCAATTCATCGCTTCCCGCAGCGTGTTGTCGGTGCTGCCGTCGCTGACCACGATCACCTCGTACTCCGTGCCGATGCGATCGAGCGCTTCGGTCAGCTTGGATACGTTCGCCGCTATGTTCCGGCCCTCCTGGTAGGCCGGCACGACCACCGAAAGCATCACGGGGATTCTAGGCCTGAGGACGTTTTCGCGCGCTGACCAGTGCTGTGCAGCTCGTTTGGTGCTGGGGCGGCGGCGCCTCTTTGGGATCGATCGCCCGCCACAGCGTGCCCGGCTCCGCCGCGTAAGCGGTGACGGATTGCACCTCGAGCCCGTCCAGGAGGCGATCGAGCGCCGGCCGGTCGTAAATCCGCTCGAACATGGGAATCACGTCGGCCCGCGACGCAAATGGAACGGTCAAGACCACAGCGCCGCCGGGCTTGACCACTCTGCGCATCTCGCCGACCGCTTTGTGATCACCCGCTTCGTCTCCGTCGAAGAGCCCGATGTGCTCGATGGTCGAGACCGCGAAAACCGCGTCGAACGATTCATCCGGAAAATCGGTCTTGCGCACGTCGCCTCGGTGGAACGTGAACCCTTTGTAGCGGAGCTCGAAGTCCTTCACGTCGACACCATGCGTGTCCATTCCGATGGTGGGCAAGAGCGTCGTCAGCATGTCGCTGTGGCAGCCGAAGACCAGGACGCGCGATCCTCGCGAGAGCTTCAGCGCCTCACCGACTGCAAACGGATACTCGACGATTCGCTCCGAGACTGCAAAGAGATTGGTGCCTCGACTGAAGAATCGGAGGTAGACCTTGTACGCCCAGCCAGTAAACGTCGCGCGGGCTCTCGACCGCATGCTCGTGCTCATATGGGCACCCTCGATCGGACCCTTTCCACGCCGTACATCGCCAGCAAGGCTAGCGCGAGCACTGCCATGGTGACCAGGACCATGGCGACGATCTGACCGGGCCCGGAGTGAAAAAGCGCGATCAAAACCGTCTCGATGACGCATGCGCCGGCCAATGGGATTGCGAAACGCGCGTTGCCGATGGAGAGGAAGTAGTTGATGAGGATATTGCTGAGGGCAAGCAGCGCCAGGGCGACGGCAAAGATCCACAGATATGGCTTGACGGGAACAAACGCGGCCCCATAAGGAAAGATCACAAGCCCCGGCACGACCGCGTACACGACCGTCATTCCCACGCC
>DATLKH010000172.1:0-3051 GCA_035538475.1 Candidatus Dormiibacterota bacterium
TGCAGTCGGCTGCGCATGTGGACGCTGACGTCAAAGCGCATGTGGAGGCTGACCTCGAAGCTCCTCGTCAAAGGCTTCGGGTCTTCGTCATCGATGACCACCGCGTCGAAGCGGAAAGCGTCGCAGTCGTCATCGCCGGACCAGGTTGCCGGCCTTGCGCCCAGCCTGCTCCTCATGGACGTGGGATCGAACGACCCGAGCGGCAGCGCGCTCGCGGCGACGTCCTCGAAACATCGCGCGGTGAGCGGTCGACGGGCCGTTGTTCACGGTGAGCAACTTCAGCGCCGATGTCGACGGAGCCATGGCGGCCGCGCGCGCCGGCCTGAGGATTCAGCCGGAGCACCAGATGGCCGCCCAGGAAGATCACCGTCGCCCATTGGTGGTCCTGGTCGAGGACGACGACGAAATCCGCGAGATGTACAGCTTGGGTTTGGAGCTCGCAGATTTCGAGGTGGCGGGATTCGCGGACTACAGCGGTGTAGCCCGGCTTCTAGATATGCGGATCCCCGACGTCGTCGTCCTCGACTGGCAGCTGTCCGGATTTCTTACCGGCGCCGACATCCTCATCAACCTGCGTCGTGACTCACGCACGGAAGACACTCCAGTCGTGTTCCTCAGTAATTTTCCAAGCCAGATCGGCCGAGATGGGCCAGCATGGCTCCTCAAGTCGGAGACGACTCCCGCGGACTTGGCCTCGCGACTAAGGCGGGTGTTGCGGTCGCCCATCTCACAGGAGATCGCCCGGCCTACCCAGCCTTGATCCGTTGTGCCGAACGATGTGGCTTCCGAAGCCCGCGGCCTCACGGTCCGGATCCCACCGCGACGTATGACAACTACAACTACTAGCGCGCCAACGCCCTACTTATCGGCCGGCGGAACGACGAGATCTTCGCCGGCTGCTGGGTGACCCATGGACGATCCGAGCATCAATCCCATCGCCGTCGCGCTGACAAGCAGCCCAAGTGACGTGGCATCAACACCCTTACTGACCCGCAAGCGGCGACACCTGGGTCCTCCGCTGAGGTCGCAGCCGCCGTCGGCGAGCCAAGAGAAAAGAGCCCGACGGCGCCTGTCTTCGTTTCAGATGCCTCACGGTCCTGGCCCGTGCGCTGCGGTGCGAAATTCGAGGCCTCGTCGCTCTTGCCCGTACGATGGCACGGTGATCACCCAGCCGGCAGGTTCCAACGTGCCCATCGCGCCCAGGATCGTTTTCGTAACCTCGCAGCTGCCCCGGCGGTGTGGTATCGCCACGTTCTCGGCCGACCTCATGGCTGCCGTCAAGGCTGCCGACCCGCGCGTAAAGCTGCGCGTCGCGGCGATCGACGAGCCAAATGAGGCCCGGCCTTACGCCGGCAACGTTCGCTGGCGGATCAGGCAGGGGGATCCAAGGAACTATCGAGCAGCTGCCGAAGGTATCAATCGATCGAATGCCGACATCGTCAATGTGCAGCACGAGTTCGGCCTGTATGGAACGTGGACTGACGAGATCTATGACGATCACCTGACACCGTTCCTCGAGACCCTGCGCAAGCCGGTCGTCACCACGCTCCACAGCGTCCCTCCCGATCCGACCCCATCGATGTGTGACGCCATCCGTTCGATCGTTCAGCTCAGCGACGCCACGGTCGTGATGGCCGACGCGGCGGCGGTTGTGCTCGCCCGCCAATACGGCATCGCCGCGGCGCCCGTGGTCATACCGCACGGAATGCCCGCGATCCATCCCCACGGGCGTGTCCGCATGAAGGAGAAGCTGGGCGTGCGTGGCAGAACGCTCATCTCGACGTTCGGGCTGGTGGATCCGCGCAAGGGCATCGAGTTCATGATCGAAGCCATGCCGGCGATCGTGTCCCGGCATCCGGAGGCTCTGTACATCGTCGCGGGTCAGACCCACCCCGAGCTGCGCCGCGTTGACGGCGAGGCCTACCGCAATCGCCTTCTCGAGACCGTGAGGCGCTTGGGTCTGGAGGCCAGTGTCTCCTTCGTCGACGAGTACATGGCGCAGCGCGACATCATCGAGCTGCTGCTCGCCAGCGACGTGTACGTGACGCCGTACCTGGATCCAAAACAGATCACAAGCGGCACTCTGGCCTACGCGCTTGGAGCCGGGAAGGCGATCGTCTCGACGCCGTACCTCCACGCTCAAGAGGCCCTCGCCGACGCTCGCGGCACGCTGGTGCCGTTTCGAGACGCGGGCGCGCTCGCGGACGCGGTCACCGCGTTGCTGGACGACCCGGACCGCAAGCAAGGGCTCGAGCGGGCGGCTTACGAGTACGCCAGCGACATGTCCTGGCCGCGAACCGGGGAGCACTGGCTGGCACTGATGCGACTCGTCGCGTTCTCGGCGCCGGCGAGGCGTGCCCGGCCGGCCGCATGAGCACCGTAGCCGCGACGCTGGCGCACCGCCTCGACAACAACCCGATCCTGACGAGTGCTGACGTGACCCCCTCCCAGGAAGCCCTGGAGGTGGTCTCAGTGTTCAACTCCGCGGCGGCCCAAGTCGGGAACGAGACGATCCTTTTGCTGCGGGTCGCGGAGCGCCCGCGCGCGATCACCGGGCTGCTCGCGGCAAGCGCACGGACGCTCGACCTCGCCGCGCCACATGAGAGGCTGCAGCCGGTACCACCTGGCACCCTGGGTGAAGACGTCATCGGCATCGCGTTCCTAGATCCCGCAACGGAGCCTCGACGCGTGGTGGTCGCGTACGTCCGCAAGGACCTTCCGGGACTCGATGCCCGCGATCCGCGGTCCATCCAGGTCACGAGGAAGCCGGACAAACCCGGCGGCCGGCCGGAGGTCATGGACTACCTGACCCAGATCTCACACCTTCGGGTGGCGCGCAGCGACGATGGCGCTCACTTCGTCGTCGACAGGCTTCCGTCGGTAGTCCCCGCAGATTCGGTTGACGAGTACGGCTGCGAGGATCCTCGAGCCACTCTGATCGACGGCGTCTGGCACATCACGTACGTATCGGTCGGCTCCCTCGGCATCACGACGAGCCGGTTGACGACCTCTGACTTTCGATCGTTCCAGCGGGAAGGGCTCATGTTCCTG
>DATLKH010000173.1:0-3703 GCA_035538475.1 Candidatus Dormiibacterota bacterium
GACCGGGGTTTTACAAGGGTGCCGTACCTTTTTACACGGACCGGCGTTTTAACTGATGAGCGTCACGGCGCCGCCACGACTACCCCCGGGGCGGCGTCGCTCTCCTTCCAGCGCTCCGCTACCGGCTCTCCAGGTCCGCCAGGTAGTCCAGCGCCGCGAGCGGCCCTCCTTGCTGGAACACATCCGGCACCGCCGACTGCAGACTGCCCTGGACCGACCCGGCCAGCTGAGCCCGCAGCTCGACCGAAATCTCTCCCCTCCGCCTCGCGTACGAGGCGACGAAACGCCGAAGGTCTGGGTCGATCCGTCGCAGCACCAGCTCGTCCGCCGTCGCGGGCGCAGGTTGGGGCGCCGGAAGCTGTGACTGCTGGATGGGCTGTGACCCACGCAGCTGCCACAACCACACATAGTCCGAATCCTTGACCACTACGGTCCCTGCCGCCAGATCACCCAACCGCTTCCCCTTTCCGTTGGCGAACAACACCACCAATCCGATGCCGTATGCGTAAGGCAGGAAATCGATGAGGCGCACCACGTTGCGGATCGCGGCCTGGATGAATGTCATCGGCTCGCCTCGGTCACCGACGGCGCGCAATCGAAATACCTTCTTGCCGACCGTCTGGCCCGACCACAGAGCCTCGCTGGTCCAGAAATAGCCGAAGAGCACGACAAAGCTTCCGATCAGCGCGATCAGATAACCCGCCGTATCCGACCCAACCGCGCTGAAGGCGAGCGCCGCGAAGTAGACCGCGGCGAGGATTCCAAACACGATCAAAAGGTCCAGCATTTGCGCTACGGCGCGCGTGCCCAAACCGGCGACCTGATATTCGAATGACACTCGCTCGGGCGTCGCGACCACGAGGTCGGTGTCAGGAAGAGGCTGCCCCATGACCTATTGTCGTCATATGACGGGTGAAGAATTCGTCACCAGACGGCGATACGACTGGAATCGCCTTGAAGACCTCCTGGCGCGCGCAACCTCCGGCCGCCTCAACGCGCTCACGCCGGCGCAAGTCCTCACCCTCGCGGCTCTTTACCGAAGGGCGGCCGCGGACCTTGCACGCGCGCAGCGCGACTGGCCCGGCCAGCCCGTCCACCGCTACCTGAACGGCCTGGTCGCCCGCAGCCACGGGATCGTCTATCGCCGCGGCGGCGAAGTCTGGAAGCGAATCCGGACGTTTTACGTCGAGACCCTTCCTCGCACCTATCGCGCTGCCTGGCCGTATCTGTGCGCATCGGCCGCGCTGACATTCGTACCGGCGATCGTCAGCTATTTCGTCGTCCTTGCCAACCCTGACGCCGCTTACGCGATCGCGTCACCGAAGCTCATCAATTACGTGCACCATCACCAGCTCTGGACGCAAATCCCGCCCGATGAACGAATTGCAGAGGCCGGTTTCATCATGACCCACAACATCTATGTGGTCATGATCGCTTTCGGATTCGGGGTTTTCTTCGGACTGCCGGTGATCGTGGTCATGATCCTGAACGGCATCAGCCTCGGCGGTCTCTTCGGACTGACACAGGCGTATGGGGTCAGCGGGGGCCTGTTCGATTTCGTCGTCGCGCACGGCGTCCTCGAGCTTTCCATCGTCATCGCCATCGGCGCCGGCGGCCTCCTGATGGGATGGGCGATGGTGGCGCCGGGAAACCGGAAACGCACTGATGCGCTCGTCCTCGCGACTCGTCGCGCTTTCACGCTGCTCATCGGTCTCGGCCCGTTGCTCATCGTGGCGGGCACGATCGAAGGCAACATCTCACCTTCCGATGCGCCGTTTGGGCTCAAGCTTGCGATTGGCTTGATCACCGGACTGCTGTTTTATTCGTATCTGTTGCTCAGCGGTCGATCCGCGTCAGAGAAGCGCGCGCTCCTTCAGCTCCAGGTACCGCTCCACGAGCGCGGGCGACAGGCTGCCGGCGACCACGTCCAGCCCCATCACCCCGCCGCGTCGTAAGAGCTCGAAACTCTCGCGCCTGCTGGCGACGAACTCCTCGGCGGCGGCCCACTCATAGGCGCGATTCGAGGTGTCGATCGGCGCGTCCCGGGCCGTCAGCACTGCGGGATCCGACATCGCAACCACCAGCACGAGGTGCTTCGACGCCAGCCGGAGCGTGTGCGCCACCAGCTCTCTCGAGGCTTCAGGATCCTGGACGTCCGTCAGCACGATGATCAACGACCGTCTCCCGACGCGGAGCGCCAGGTGCGTCATTGCGTGTCCGAAATCCGGTTCGACAAAATCAGGCCGCACGGCATATAGCGCCTCGTTTATCCGGCGCAGCTGGGTGGCGCCGCGCTCAGGTTTGAGGAACGTCGTGACCCGATCATCGAAGGTCATGAGTCCAACGCGATCCCCGTGAGCTTGCGCGACCCAGGCAAGCATCAGCGCCGCGTTCACAGCGTGGTCGAGCTTGTCGAGGTCACCTGCAGGTGCGGTCATCAGGCGGCCGCAATCCAGCGCGAGCATCACCTGCTGTCCTCGCTCAGCCTCGACCTCGATCACCACCGGACGGTCCCGCCGCGCGGTCGCGGTCCAGCTCACACGGCGCACGTCATCACCGCGCACGTAATCACGTAGGCCTGCAAAAGCGGTCGAGGCACCCGGTGGGCGTGCGCGGCGCATTCCGGCCATGGCGCGAAGTCCGCGACGCAAAGACAGCTGCACGCGTTTGATGGCGACGACGTTCGGGAAGACGGCGACCTCTTGCGCCACCGGCAAGCGCACCTGGCGGCGCCACCAACCGTTGCTCCGCCAGACTTGCAGATCGACAGGACCGAAGCGGTATGCGCCCCGCTTCGGCGAGTAAGAGCGATAGGCGAGCGTGAGGCGTCCCTGCGCGTCGAACGTGCCCTCCACCTCGCGCGGCTCGGGCCGGAGCCCGGCCGGGGCATGGTCTGCAATTCTCGCCGCCAATCCCGCGGCCGCCCGGTTCTCGATATGGACGGCTACTTCTTCAGGCTCGCCAAGTGAAAACGGCTCTGGCACTGTGCGCCGCACGCTGTAGCCCGAGCGTTCCGGCAGGAGCGCCAGATCGCGCACCGCGATGATCAAAAGGCCCGCGTTGTAGGCTGCCGCGACCAAACCGAGCACGGGCGAGATGGCGGCCAGGATGATCAACCCGGCGCCGATCGCGATCGCCCAGAGCAGCTTCGGTTGGGGAGCGAGTCCCCGCAGGACGTTCAGCGGGGAGGGACCACACGCGCGGCCACGATGTCGAGCACGCTGTCGGGCGTCTGGCCGGCGACTTCGGCTTCTGGTCGAAGAATCAAGCGATGGCGAAAGGCCGGCGCGAGCATGGCCTTGACATCGTCCGGCGTCACGAATTCATGTCCGTCGAAGGCGGCGTGCGCCCTTGAAGCGAGCATCAGCAGCACCTCCGCCCGGGTGCTCGCACCGAGCGTGACCTCAGGTGCGGACCGGGTGCCGGCGGCCAGGTCGACGACATAGCGCCGGATCTTTTCGTCCAGGACGACCTTCGCCACCTCGGCGCGGCACGCGTCGATCTCCGCCCCGCCCAGATCCGGCTCCACCCCGGCTTTGACAGGGTCGCGCAGCTCGATTCCAGACTCCCACCGCCGCAGCACCTCCATCTCGTCGTCCGGCACCGGGTAGTCGAGCCGCACCTTGAAAAGGAATCTGTCTTGCTGCGCTTCCGGAAGCGGATACGTGCCTTCGTATCCGATCGGGTTTTGCGTCGCCATGAC
>DATLKH010000174.1:0-8673 GCA_035538475.1 Candidatus Dormiibacterota bacterium
GCCCAGTGATGGAAGGTCATGGTGCTGAAGACCAGGTCGAACTGGGCGCCGGGAAACGGAAGGCGTTCGGCTGTGGCCTGCTGAAACTTGATTCGGTCCGAAGAGTTCGTGGACCTGGCTTGCTCGACCATTCCTTCGGCCGCGTCCACACCCTCGAGGGTCGCGTTGGGAAACTGTTCCGCGGTCGCTTTGAGAAGGCGGCCGGTTCCGCAACCGACATCGAGAATTCGGGCCGGTTCTTGCATTTCGCTCGCCGCAAACTCGAGGACGGTTTTCTGCACCGGCTCGAAGACGATTCGTTGCAGGTAGTGGCGGTCGTAAGTCGGTGCCCACCGGCTGAAGCGCTCGACATCGTGTAACATCTGCATCGAGATTAGACTCCCTCTACATGCCGGAGAGTGTGTCGGCTTCTCCGAAGGCTCGCCGAACGCGACGCGCGCCCGGGCGAGCTCTGATTTCATCCGAGCGAATTTCGAAACGGGTCCAACAGCTCGGACTTGAAATCTCTGAGGTCTACGCCAACATCGAAACGCCGCTCGTGCTGGTCGCGATCCTGAAGGGGGCGACGGTTTTCGCCGCGGATTTGTTGCGCAGCCTCTCGATTCCCGCAGAGCTCGAGTTCGTCCGCGCCGCGAGCTACGGCGCTGGGATCAAGAGCAGCGGACGGGTGAAGATCGCGCACATGGTCGAGGGAACGCTGGAGGGCAGGCACGTTCTGCTGGTCGAGGACATCGTCGACTCGGGGCGGACCATCGAGAGCCTCGTCAAGCGATTCCGGCGCATGAGTCCGGCTTCGCTGCGGGTGGCGGCGCTGCTCGATCGCCCGGCACGGCGCGAGATTCCCGTGCAGATCGACTTCACGGGCTTTGTCATCCCCGATCGATTCGTGATCGGGTACGGCCTCGACTACGCCGGACTGTATCGAGAGCTGCCGGGGATCTACGCGCTCAGCTAAGTCAGGTTTCGCGGCTCTGACGCCAGAGCGGCCGAATCGGAGCGGGAATAAGGCCCTCCTGACGCCAAAACGGCGAAATCTAGAGGGTCGGGATCGGTTTCGCGGATGGTTTGAGGAAGTCGACCGGCTCCTCCCGATCGTCCCAGATCACCGACTTGTGCCCCGGCTCTGTCCGGGCCACGATGTTGCCGCCGCGCAAGACCAGCTTGCGCGGAGCGATCAGCCTGATCGCGTCCATTTCGGTCGGCACGGTGAAGGCGCACAAGTCAGCACGGCAGCCCGGGAGCAATCCGTACTTCTCGAGGCCCAAGGCGCTCGCCGGATTCCACGTGATCATGTCCATAAGCGTCCGGAGCTCGCGATGACCTGACATCTGTCCGTAGTGCGCCAGAACGAATGCAGCCTGCACCGGATCCGCGTAGCCGAGCGGATACCAGGGATCCATCACCGAATCGTGGCCGATGCACACGTTGATGCCGGCGGAGAGCAGCTCCTTCACGCGGGTATGGCCGCGCCGGATCGGATACGAATCGAATCGACCCTGCAGCGTGGAGTTGTCCAGCGGGTTGGTGACCATGTGCATCTGGGCGCGCTTCAGGTTGTTGATCAGCCGGTATGCATACGCGTTGTTGTACGAATGCATGGCCGTGGTGTGGCTGGCCGTCACCAGGCCACCCATGCCGAGGCGGATCGTCTCCGCGGCCATGACCTCGATGAAGCGCGATTGGTCGTCGTCGGTCTCGTCGCAGTGAACGTCGACTCGCAGTCCCTTGTTCGAGGCAAGGGCAAAAGCAAATTTGATCGACTGCTCGCCGTATTCCCGTGTCAGCTCGAAGTGCGGTATCGCGCCGACGACATCGACTCCCATGTCGATCGCGCGGCGCATCAGGTCCTCACCGCCGTCGAACGAGATGATGCCTTGCTGCGGAAACGCGACCAGCTGAATCGACATCTGGTCGCCGATCTCCTTGCGCAGGTCGATCAGGGCCCGCACGGCGCGAAGCTCCGGATCGCAGACGTCGACGTGGCTCCGCACGAACTGAACACCGTTGGCAAGCTGCCACCGGAGCACGGTGCGGACGCGCTCCTTCACGTCCTCGACGGTGAGTGACTTCACGCGCTCGGCCCAGATCGCGATGCCTTCGAACAACGACCCGCTCTCGTTATGCCGCGGCTCGCCTTCGGTCAGGACCGCGTCGAGGTGGATGTGCGGCTCGACCAGGGCCGGCGTGACCAATGCGCCGCCGAGGTCGATGACCTGGCGAGCGTCAGCCTCGAGCTCGGCGATCAGGCCGTCGCGGATGCCGATATCGCGGTTTTCCATCTCGCCCGGCAGCCGGGCCCCTCGCAGCAGCAGATCGAGCATTCGGTTAGACCTTAAACTTTCGGACGTACTTCGTACCCGGCCTTGATTTGGGGGAAGCGCCTATGCAGTCGGTGCAAGAAGTCGAGAAACACGTACCCGTCAGGGAGGGGGACTACGGCGAACGAGTCGCCACAGTCGAGCCTGGCGGCGTCGAATACATCGCCCTCCACGAGCGCCACGGCAAGCCGATCGATCTGTTCTGGACGTGGCTCTCGCCCAACCTCGAATTCGCAACTGTCTTCATCGGCGTGCTGGCTGTGGGCATCTTCGGCTTGAATTTGTGGCAGGCCGCATTGGCCATCATCCTCGGCACCGGATTGGGCTCGATAACGCACGCCATCCTTTCGTCTTGGGGGCCGAAGTTTGGCGTGCCGATGATGGTTCAGAGCCGCGGAGCCTTCGGCTTCCTGGGCAATATCCTGCCCGCCGCCCTCAACGGCCTGACCGCTTCATTCGGCTGGTTCATCGTGAACAGCGTCAGCGGCGCGTTTGCCCTGCAGGCGCTGCTGCCCACGCTGAACATCCCGTTCTTTCTCGCGTTCCTGGTCATCGTCGTCGCGCAGGTGCTCGTCGCGACGCTTGGTCACAACCTGATCCACGTTTTCGAGCGTTATGCGCTGCCCATCCTGGGCATCGTTTTCGCAGTTGCCTGTTTCTTCATATTCATCAACGGCCACCCCGACTATTCACCACCCAAGACCCTTCCTGGCGCCTGGTTCCTGGCCTTCACCGCGGCCTTCAGCTACGCGGTCGGCTGGAACCCCTTCGCGGCCGACTACACGCGCTACCTGCCTCCGACGACCAACCGCACGATGGTCGGATTCTGGGCCGGCTTCGGGATCTTCCTCTCTTGCGTCGTGCTCGAGATGGCGGGGGCCGTGCTCGTCACCGTCAAGGGTTACGACGGCAACGGCATTCCCACGGCTCAACTGGCGCACGGCATGCCGAACGTCGTGTACTACGCCACGCTGCTCTGCATCGCGATCGGGGCTGTGGCCGCCAACGCGATCAACATCTACAGCGGCACGATGTCCCTCGTCTCGCTGGGCATCCGCGAGATGGGTCTTACCCTTCGCCAGCGCCGCGCTGCCCTTGCGGTGGCTGTCGGAGTGATCGGGTTCATCTTGGGCGTGATCTTCCAGGCCAACGTGCAGCCCGGCAGTAAATACGAGTTCTTCTTGCTCCTGATCGCCTACTGGATCGCCGGCTGGCTTGCAGTGGTTTTTGTCGATTACTGGATGCGCCGCGGTGACTACGGCGACGAGAGCATTTTCTACGACACCCACCACAACCCCTGGCAAGGACCTGTCGCGATGGCCATCGGCGTTGTGGTTTCGGCGTACTTGTTCGCCAACGACTACCCGCTTTACGTGGCTCCCATACCGACCAAGTTTCCCAACCTCGGCGACATTACGTTCATCGTTGGTTTCGTGATTACGGCCGTTCTCTACTACGTGTTCAAGCTCGCATTTCGTGGGTCGAGCGACACTCGGGCGGCCATGGGGACTCGCGCATAGAAGTCGAGATCAAGGTCTCGGGGCTGCGCTTTCGGGCGCGCCTCGAGACCGATCGCGCGCCACGCACGTGCGAAAAGTTCTTGAGCCTGCTGCCCATGCGGGCACGCCTCGTGCAAGCCCGTTGGAGTGGCGAAGCGGCCTGGGTTCCGCTCGGCGACCTCGATCTCGGTCTTGGACACGAGAACCACACCAGCCATCCGGCGCCGGGACAGCTCCTCCTCTACCCCGGCGGGATCAGCGAGACGGAGATCTTGTTTCCGTACGGCGCGACGTTGTTCGCCAGCAAGATGGGTCAGCTCGCCGGCAACCACTTTGCGACCATCACCGATGGCGCCGAGCAGTTGAAGGAGCTCGGTGAGCTGGTGCTCGACAAGGGAGCGCAGGAGATAACTTTCTCGAAGCTGCCGTGAGCCTCGCCCGAACTGTGATGGAGCGGTGCCAGGAGCTCGCCGAGTGCAGCGAGGAAGAAGGCATGATCACCCGGCCGATCGCTTCCGAAGCCATGCGTCGCGCGCAGGCGTTGGTGACCGGATGGATGGAGGCCGCGGGCATGGCCGTGACGCCCGACAACATCGGCAACCTGCGCGCTCGGTATCCCGGTGACGGCGACGCGGTGATGCTGTTGGGCTCGCACATCGACTCGGCTCGCGACGCAGGCAAGTACGACGGACCGCTTGGCGTTTTGACCGCGATCGCCGCCGTGCAGCACCTGCGCGACCAGGGGCGCCGTCTGCCCTTTGCCATTGAAGTGCTGGCATTTGCCGACGAGGAGGGGCTTCGCTTTCCGACGACGTATCTCGGCAGCAAAGTTGTGGCGGGAATGTTCAATCCACGAGACCTCGAGCTGACGGACGCTCGAGGCGTATCACTGCGAAGCGCGATCGAGAGCTTTGGCGGCAATCCAGATCGGATTGCGGAAGACCGCTGGCGCGGCTCGCGTCCGATCGGCTACTGCGAGGTCCACATCGAGCAAGGGCCGGTGCTGGAACAGCGCGGGGCGGCGCTCGGTGTGGTTCGAGGAATAGCCGGCCAGAACCGATACCTGCTCACGTTCCGAGGTGAGGCCGGGCACGCCGGGACGGTGCCGATGAATCGCCGGCGCGACGCGCTGGTGGCGGCTTCAGAGTTCGTGGTCGCAGTCGAGCGCGAGGCCCGGGCGCATGACGGCCTTGTTGCAACGGTGGGACGGATCGAGGTCCGGCCCGGCGCACCAAACGTCATTCCGCGAGAGGTCGAGCTGACGCTAGATGTGCGGCACGCCGAGGATGCACGGCGCGCCGGCGTCGCGGAGCGCATCCTCGAGCACGCGAACCAGATCGCAAACCAACGTGGCATGGACCTGGCGGTGGAACTTGTCAGCGAGAACGTCGCAGTGCCCTGCTCGCCGAAAATCGTTTCCCAGCTCGCCAAAGCAGTCGGAGATCCGGTGATCATGGTGACCAGCGGCGCCGGGCACGATGCCGTGACGATGTCGACCATCACCGAAGTGGGCATGCTCTTCGTGCGCTGCAAAGGCGGCATCAGCCACAGCCCCCTCGAATCGGTCGAGGAGGAGGACGTTCAGGCCGCGATCGACGTGTTGAATCGGTTTCTGGAGCTGGCTGCTCAGGCGTGATCATCCGCGGCGGGATGATCGTCACCAGCAGCGGCGTGAAACGCCTGGATATCGCGATCAAGGACGGCCGCATCACGCGCGTCGACCGCGATCTCGAAGAGCAGCGGGACGAGATCGACGCGACCGGCCTTCACGTCTTTCCCGGCGGCATCGACTCTCACGTTCATTTCAACGAGCCGGGCCGCACCGAGTGGGAAGACATCGCCCACGGCTCGGCGGCGCTGGCGGCCGGTGGATATTCGGCGTTCGTCGACATGCCCCTGAACAACCTCCCCGTGACCACGACGGCCGAGGCGTTCGATCTGAAGCTGGCCGCGATGACCCGATCGTCCAGGGTCGATTTCGGGATCTGGGGCGGGCTGGTGCCGGGGAACCTCGATCAGCTCGGGCCGCTGGT
Source organism: Candidatus Dormiibacterota bacterium (assembly GCA_035538475.1). Classification (GTDB taxonomy): domain Bacteria; phylum Chloroflexota; class Dormibacteria; order Dormibacterales; family Dormibacteraceae; genus 40CM-4-65-16. Next base: position 5,851 of record DATLKH010000174.1, read on the forward strand.
GGAGCGCGGCGTCATCGGCTTCAAGGCTTTCATGTGCCCGAGCGGGATCGACGAATTTACGGCCTGTGACGAGCGCACGCTCCGCGAGGGAATGAAGCGGATCGCCGAGCTCGACTCGATCCTGCTCGTCCACGCCGAAGACCCCGCCAAATTGACCGAGCCGAAGGGCGGCACTGCGAGCGATTTCGTCGAATCGCGACCCTGGAAGGCGGAGCATTCAGCCGTGATGGATGCGATCGAATGGGCCCATGAAGCCGGCTGCCGCCTGCACGTCGTCCACATCAGCTGGGTTCCAAGCGCGTCGGTGATCAAGGCCACTCGCGAGCGCGGCCACGACGTCTCATGCGAAACGTGCCCACACTACTTGCTCTATGGATCCGAGGATCTCGAACGGCTCGGCGGGCTCGGCAAGTGCGCGCCGCCTTTTCGCGGGCGGCGATTCATCGACGACATGTGGCGTTCGCTGGACGATGGGTGGCTGGACATGGTGGTTTCTGACCATTCGCCGAGCACGCTCGACTTGAAGCAAGGTGATGACTTCCGCAAGATCTGGGGTGGGATCTCGGGATGCCAGTCGACTCGGCAGCTGCTGCTGGCGGACGGACGGCTGGAGCTGCCACGAATCGCGGCCCTGACGTCGACCAACATCGCCAGGCGTTTTCGGATCGACCAGAAGGGCGATATCGCACCTGGGCTCGATGCGGACCTGTGGATCGTCGACCTCAACGACGACGACGTGGTGAGGAACGAGGATCTGCTCTACAAGAATCGGTTCAGCGTTCACGAGGGCCAGAAGATCCGCGGGCGAACCGTGAGCACGCTCGTCCGCGGCCGTAACCCGGACCGGGGTCAGTTCATCCGGCCAAGCGCTCGCTGACAGCGGCGATCTCGCGCGCGATCTGAAGCTCGTCGGCGGTCAACAATCTGCCCTCGCCGACCACCACGCGGCCGTTGACGATCACCGTCTGAGCGCGGGCAGCAGGCGCCAGTGCAATCGCCGCGACCGGATCTTTGATTCCGGCATGCGCAAGATCGTCGACGCGAAAACAGGTGATGTCGGCGCACTTGCCCGCTTCGAGCGTGCCGCAGTCCTCCCGGCCCAGGCACTCGGCTCCGCCCTTGGTCGCCAGGCTCAGAGCGCTCCGGGCATCCAGGGCTTGCGGTGAGGTCGCGTGCACGCGCGCGAGCAGCAATGCCTGATGCGCTTCGATCGCGAGGTTTGCGTCCTCGTTGCTTGCCGAACCGTCGACGCCAAGGCCGACTCGAGCTCCGGCGTGCACGAGATCGGACACGCGACAGATTCCGGCGCCGAGGCGCATGTTGCTCGAAGGGCAGTGCGCGATCCCGGTCCGGGTTTCGGCGACGCGGCCGACCTCCGCGTCATTGAGATGGATGCCATGCGCATACCAGACGTCGTCGCCCGTCCAACCCAGCTCCTCCATCAACTCCACCGGACGCATGAGAAACTTCTCGCGACAGAACTCCTCCTCATCGAGCGTTTCGGCGACGTGCGTGTGCAGCCGGACACCGTGCTTACGCGCCAGCGCGGCCGAGTCCTTCATGAGCTTGGGTGTCACCGAAAACGGCGAGCATGGCGCGACGACGACGCGGCACATCGAGCCCGGGCGCGGATCGTGGTAGCGGCTGATCATCGCCTCCGTATGCGCGAGGATCGCGTCCTCTTTTTCGACCACTGTGTCGGGTGGAAGCCCTCCCTGCGATTCACCCAGCGACATCGATCCGCGGCAAGGGTGGAAGCGCAGGCCTAGCTCTTGCGAAGTCTCCACCAGCGCCTGGAAGATGCCCGGCCGGTCATGCGGAAAGACGTAGTGATGGTCGGCGGACAGCGTGCAGCCGGAGAGTAAAAGACGAGCCATCGCTGCTCGCGCGGCGACGCGCACGACCTCGGCGTCGATACGAGCCCACACCGGATAGAGCGCGCGCAGCCACTCGAAGAGCGTCCCGTCAGGCGCATAGCCGCGGGTCGCCCACTGATACATGTGGTCGTGCGCGTTGACGAGCCCGGGCATCGCCACGCAGTTGCGCTGGTCGATCAAATCGTCCGCTTTCGGCGGAGAGCCTGAGCCGACCTGATCGATCGTTCCGCTCCGGCAGAAGATCCAGCCGTTCTCGATTTCCTCGCCGGCGCCGGTCCACACCATCGCGGCGCGAACCAAAAGCGTGCGCTCCGGCGTCAAAGGGCGATGTCTTGCGGTCGAACGGGCACGCGATTCAGGTCGCGACCGGTGGCGGCCCGGATGGCCGCGAGAATCGCCGGCCCGGACGAGATCGTCGGCGGCTCGCCGACACCTTTCAGGCCGTAGGGCGAGTTGGGATCACCCAGCTCGAGGATTTCCATTCGCACCGGCGGCATGTCGAGCGTAGTCGGCAGCAGATAGTCGGTGAACGATGGGTTTTTGATCACGCCGTTCTTGACCTGGATCTCCTCCATCACCGCGAGCCCAAGCCCTTGCGCCGCGCCGCCTTCGAGCTGTCCCTCGACCTGCTGCGGATTGATCGCCTTGCCGACATCTTGTGCGGTCGCGAGCTCGACCACTTTCACGAGGCCCAGGTCGAGGTCGACGTCGACCACTGCCCGGTGGGCGGCGAATGCGTACTGCATATGCGCGTTGGCCTGACCCGTCTCCGGATCGAGAGGCTGGGTGTGACGCGGTCGGAACTCGCGCGTTTCATCGATCACCGCATCGCCTAGGAGCGTGGCGAGGCTGATGATCGGCTTGCCGCCGGCTTCGACCACCGCTTCGTCGCGCAGCTCCACTCCATTGGCGTGATGGAGCTCCGTCTCTGCGAGTTGAAGCACCC
>DATLKH010000175.1:0-2981 GCA_035538475.1 Candidatus Dormiibacterota bacterium
GCAAATGAGGTCTTGAGAGCGGAAAAGCTGTTCTCGGCGGGGTCGTAGCTCGAGATTCGGTCCGGCAGCCCGAGACTGACGACCTGCAATCCACCTGGCTTGGCATCGACCGTGATGGTCGGGAACACGCGCGCCACGCCCGGAACCGCTGCAATCTCGTCGGCCTTGCTGAGGGGAAGCACGCCGCCGCTGGTAACGCCGTTGGAGCTGGCGTCCGCGACAGGGACATATCCCGCGTAGTACTTGGCGCCACCGTCGAGCAGCGCGTTAAGTTATTGGCAAGCGCGCCCATGGTGGTGAGGGCGACGATCCCGATGACGATTCCGCTGATGGTGAGAAAGCTGCGCAGCTTTCTACGAGTCAGATTCCGAACGATTTCCTTCATGTCTGCCTTCCTTTCCTTGACTGATTTCCGCGGTGGTATCAGCGTCGGGTTTGAGGAGCTCAGCAGCCAGTCGCGGCGGTCACGACAAAAGACTGAGTCGGGTCAGTTTGTGTCCCTGACTTTTGTCAGGGTTCCAACCATCCCTTTTCTTCTGCGATGCGCGCGGCTTCGATGCGGTTGTGCGCGTTGAGCTTTTGGATTGCAATCGAGAGGTGATTGCGCACCGTGCCGTTGGTCAGACGAAGTGTTTTCGCGATCTCTTCGACGCTGGCACCACGCGTGGACATAGCCAGCACGTCGCGCTCTCGAGGTGTCAGCGGGCTCGAACCCTCGCTCAGCGCGGCCACCGCGAGCTCGGAATCGATCGCCCTCTCACCCTTAGCCGTCCGCCGGATCGCCGCGGCCAGCTCGTCGGGCGGCGCGTCTTTCAAAAGAAAACCGCTGACGCCGGCATCTACCGCTTTGCGCAAATAGCCCGGGCGCCCAAAGACCGTGAGGATGAGGACCCGGCAGGCCGGCAGTCGCTCACGCAGCTCGGCAGCGGCCGCAATTCCGTCCTTGCCCGGCATCTCGATGTCCAGCAAGGCGACGTCGGGTTTGGTTTTGAGCGCATCTTCGACCACGCGGTCGCCGCGTTCGACTTGAGCCACGACCTCGATATCGGACTCGGTGGCCAGGAGCGCCGCAAGCGCACCACGGATCATGGCCTGGTCCTCGGCAATGAGGACTCTGATCACGCCGGCCGTGGAACAGAGGCCGCGACGTGGAAGCCTGCCGCTCCAGGCGCGACCTCGAGCTTTCCACCCACCAACGCGAGGCGCTCGCGCATCCCGATAAGCCCCGCGCCGCCTTCGAGAGAGGTCGCGCCGCGACCATCGTCTCTTACGTCGAGCGTGGCCACGCCATTCTCACCGACCAGGCGAACTACGCACTTCGTCGCGCTGCTGTGCTTGACCACATTGGTCACAGCCTCGCGCAGGCACCAGGCGAGCACGCCATCTTGGTCCGGAGGAAGTGCGTTGACTGTGTTCTCAACCGTTAAGGCGATGCCGGCGGCCCGGAGCGCAGCGCGTGCATTGGAGATCTCGGCCTGCAATGTAGGTTGACGGTAGCCGGCCACAGTTTCACGCACGTCGTTCAGCGACTTGCGCGCCACCTGGGCGATGTCGCGCACCTCCTGACGGGTAGTTTCCTCGACGCTGTCGGGCAGTTGCTTCGAAACGAGCTCGCTCTTCAACACCAGCACCGACAGGCTTTGACCCAGGAGGTCGTGGAGATCGCGCGCAAAGCGAAGACGCTCCTCGGTGACCGCCAGATGGGCCAGCTGCTCACGCGCGGCCTGGAGTTCACGGTAGGCCTGCCAGAAGAGGCGCGCGCCGACACCGACAAGGCCGACCAGGACGTCGTTGATGAGGATGTTCAGCGAGCTGAGCGGATCGTTCAGGCGCAGCATGAGCACGGCGACCTGCAGCACCGAAAGCACGAGCAGTGCCGCCAGGGCCTGGCGGAGCGGAAAGATGCAGCCGGCGACGATGCACGCGAACACAAGGACCGTTCCCTGTGGGTTCGGCTCGATCAAGGTGAACAGCGCTGAGATCACCGTTATGCCGATGAGGGCCGTGACCTCGCCGGTCTGACCGCGGCCCAAGGCCCGCTGCCAGAGCCATATCCAGATCCCGCCCCAAATCAAGAAGGCGAACGCGACCGCGACCTGCGGGGGATAGAAGCCGCTCGTGATGACCTGGATCAAGGTCGGAACGATGAAAAGGACCCACGCGGTCATGAACCACCGGCCGATGCGCTCGAAGCGCGCGAGGTTTGGCACTTTGTGCCAGCTTAGGTCGCGATACCGCTCATCGGGAAGTGACACCGGCGCGGCCCGGCGCCATGACGAATGTCAGGGCCCCTCCGTCGCCTGCGGCGACACCTCCCCACTGCGTCGGGAGGAGGCCCTATTTCGTCGAGGCCCCGTCTCCGATTGCGGCTTGGGCCGCCGCCAGTCGCGCCACCGGCACGCGGAACGGGCTGCACGAAACGTAGTTCAGACCGAGCTTGTGGCACAGGTGGATCGAGTCCGGGTCCCCCCCGTGCTCCCCGCAGATCCCGACCTCGAGCCCACGCCGAGTCTTCCGTCCTTCCTTCACCGCGATGTCCATGAGCCGGCCCACACCGTTGGGGTCGATGGTCTCGAACGGGTTCCTCGGCAGGATCTTGTTTTCGAGATACCGCACGATGAAGGCGCGTTCCGCGTCGTCCCGCGAGAAGCCGAACGTGGTCTGAGTCAGGTCGTTGGTCCCGAACGAGAAGAACTCAGCCTCCTGAGCGATCTCGCCCGCTGTGAGCGCCGCGCGCGGGATCTCGATCATCGTGCCGAACTTGTACGGCACTTTGGTGCCCGTCTCTTTCTGCACAGCTTCGGCGACCGGCTTCAGCTCAGAGTGCACCGCACGCAGCTCCGCGACCGTGCCTGCGAGTGGGATCATGATCTCCGGCCGCGCGTCAACCTTCTTCTTGCGCAAGCCGGCTGCCGCTTCCATGATGGCTCGCACCTGCATGCGTGGAATCTCGGGATAGAGGATCGAAAGGCGCACGCCGC
>DATLKH010000176.1:0-13934 GCA_035538475.1 Candidatus Dormiibacterota bacterium
AGTCGAAAACCAAAAGCTCCGCATCTTTGGCCTTGAAGCACTTCTCGACTTCGTACCAGGTCACCGGTGTGGAAACCGTGGGCCGCTTGCGAGCCCGCAGGGAGTAGACGTTCACGGTCGTCTTGTACTGGTCGTTCTGGCTCCAGTCGATCAACACCTTGCCCGTGCGCAATTCCTTGAGCTGCTTGTGCACCGCCAGCTCCGGGTACTTCTCTTCGAAGAATTGAGCGAGGCCCTTGGAGACGACTTTGGTCTCGTTGTAGCCGACCTTGGTGTTCAGCGGCACATAGAGCTGCAGTCCTTTCGATCCCGATGTCTTGGCGAACGATTCGAGACCGTGCTCGGCAAAGATGTCGCGCAGCATCAATCCGACGCGGCAGCACTCGACGATGGTGGCCGGCGGGCCTGGGTCGAGATCGAAGACCAGGGTGCGCGGAGTTGGGAGGTCCTCGCCATACGACAGGGAGGTGTGCATCTCGAGCGTGGCGAGATTGGCCAGCCACACCAGGGTGGGCAGGTCCTGGCAGAGGCAGTAGTACATGTCGCGGTTGTTGCCTCCGCTCCAGACCGTCGCGGTCTGGACCCACGGTGGGCGATGCTTGGGGCAGTTCTTCTCGTAAAAGAACTCGCCGTACACGCCGTTGGGATAGCGCTTCAACGTCAGCGGGTGGTTACGCGTGTGCGGCAGCAGCACCGGCGCGATCCGCGTGTAGTAATCGATCACCTGTGCTTTCGTGAAGCCCACGTCCGGATAGAGAACTTTCTCGAGGTTCGTCAGCTTCAGCGTTCGGCTTTCGATCTGGACCTCGACAGAGGTTTCCTTAGCCACCTTCGCGCACGACCTCTTTCGCAGTCTTGTCGTTGCGGAATCCCTTGAACGCGGGAGCACGGAGCTGTCCGCTGCGCGTCCATTCCACGAACTCGAACTCGGCCACGAGCTTCGGCTTGACGAAATGCGCGCCTCGGGGTGGGGCGCCGGTGTCGAAAGGATTCTTGTCGGTGGCCAGCGACTTGAACTTCGGGTTGAGCTCATCGAGCAGCTTGTCAGTGAAACCTGTTCCGACTTTGCCGGCGTACACCAACTTCGAATCCTTGTAGTAGCCGACCAGCAAGGCTCCGGGATAACCGCGCCGCTTGCCTTCGCCGTCGAGCCAGCCGGCAATCACCAGCTCTTGCCGGTTGCGATTCTTGACCTTTTGCCACACGCCGGTACGACGGCCGGGCTCGTAACGCGAGTCGAGCCGCTTGGCCATCACACCCTCGAGGCCCGCCTTCGCGCTGGCATCTCTCACCGCCTGACCTCCACCCGCTTCGTAAGGCGGCGTCTGCCATGACGGACCTGAGAGCTTGAGCCGGCCCAGCGCTTTGCGGCGCTCGATGTACGGCTGCTCCATGAGCGAGTGACCGTCATGCCACATCAGGTCGAAGACCATGTACGTGACCGGCACCTGCTTCATCTTGCGGCGAATGTCGTTCTCGGCCGTCAAGCCCATGCGCTGTTGGATCTCTTCAAAGCTGGGCCTTCCTTTTTCATCGAGCGCAACGATCTCGCCATCGAGTATCACTTCGTTCGACCCCAGCGCTCGGCCCATCGGATGAATCTCCGGATAGCGCGGCGTTATGTCCTCGCCGCTGCGGCTCTGCAAGCGCACGCGACCGCCATCGACGAACGCGATCGCACGGATGCCGTCCCACTTGAATTCATAGCCCCATGCATCGTCCGGCTTAGGCAGCTGGTCGCTCAACTTCGCCAGCATGGGCTCGAGGCTTTTGGGAATCGGCTTGCGGTCCGGATCCTGCGGTGGATCCATACGGTGGATCATCCAGTCGTTGCCGCGCGTCTGGAAGAGCACGTAGCGGCCCTGCAGGCGCTTGCCGTGCAGGTCGACCATGACCTCCCGGTCGCTCCATTTGACGGGGTCGTACGTGCCTTCGTCCCAGATCATCACCTGGCCTCCGCCGTACTCGCCCTTGGGGATCTCACCGGCGAACTTGAAGTACTCGAGCGGGTGGTCTTCGACGTGGACCGCGAGGTGGTTGGTCTTGGGATCGGGTGGGATGCCTTTGGGCACGGCCCATGACACTCCGACCCCGTCGCGCTCGAGACGGAAGTCCCAGTGCAATCGCCGCGCGTGATGCTCCTGGACCACAAAGCGAAGCGCCCGCGAAGCCGTTTTCGGCACGCGAGCGCCAGGTTCTGGTGTCTTTTTGAAGTCCCTTTTCGCTTCGTACTCGGCGAGTTTCTTCGCCATCAACTAAGTAGGTTAGGCCACGGCCGCTTCCTCTTCCGGGACGGCAGCCGCATACGGCTGGTGCGCCCGCACGAACAGGGCCGAGAAGGCCGCCACCACGAGGATCGCGATCGGCAGCAGCAGGGTCGGGTGCATGGCGTCGACGAAGGCGTTGGTGAAGACCCAATGCGCGATCGCTTCGGCCTGCGCGGGCAGCTGAACATTCGCGCCTGACTGTCCGACTCCAACCTCAAAGCCGCTGTGTGCCGCATTGCTGAAACCGTTGACGAAAGGCGCGCGACACGGCTCGGGAAGCTGAGTTGACGCGGTCACCGCGCGGTCGTGAAGGGCAAGGGCGAGGCGGTTCTGCAGGAACGCGCCGACGGCTGCGCTCGCGATCACGCCGCCCAGCTCCTGGATGGTGTTGACCACGCCCGAGGCCACGCCGGCGAGGTGCGTCGGCAGGTCACGGGTCGCGATGCTGAACACTGGCGTCCAGATGCAGCCCATGCCGAGCCCACTCAAGATCAGGCCGGGTGCGAAGGCCCAACGTCCGGAGTCCGCTTGGGCCGCCCAATCGATGTATCCGCTCCCAGCCGCGAGCATGAGCAGTCCGGGAATCAGCAGGTACTTGCCGTTGACTTTTTGCACCATCGTGCTCGCGAAACCAGAGGACACGATCATCGCCAAAGGCTGAAGGGCGATCGTCAAACCTGCGTCGATTGCGCTCAATCCGAGCACCGACTGCAAGTAGATCGTGAGCGGCAGGTAGAGACCGAGGATCGCGAATCCCATCGTCGCCATGACGAACGTCATCAACGTGAAGTTGCGGTCCTTGAAGACCGCGAAAGTCAGCAACGGCTCGGTGTTCTGTCGCCGGCTCTGGTAATAGAGGAATGCCGCGAGCAGGACCACGCCGGCACCGATGATCTCGGGAATCGTGATCATGCCCGTGACCACCCCCCAGTCGTAACGCTGGCCTTCGATCAAGCCGAAGATCACGCCCAGCAGTCCGGCCGTGGCCAGGGCGACGCCGGCGAGGTCGAGTCGGTGCTTGCGGCCCGGCCGCAGGTCAGGCACCACCAGCAGCGCGAGTGCAAACGTGACGACCCCGATCGGCAGGTTGACCGTAAAGATCGAGCGCCAACCGAAATGCGTGACGAGAAATCCACCGACGGTCGGTCCCGCGATCACCGCCAAACCGGCGATCACACCGTAAATCGCGAATACGCCGCCTCTTTTGTCAGGCGGGAAGAGCGACATCATCAGCGGCATGCCTTGCGGTGCAAGGACCGCGGCGCCAAGGCCTTGCAGGCCGCGGGACGCGATCAGCTGTGCCGGATCTTGCGCGAGGGCGCTGAACCCGGATGCGATGGTGAAGATGACGATGCCGGCCGCGAAGACATTCCGCGGGCCGTAGATGTCGCCGAGCCTCGCCGAAGTGATCAAGAGGACGGCGTAGAGAAGGCTGTAGGCGTTGAGCACCCACAGCACCTGGTCGAGGCTTGCGTGCAGCCCGTCGAGAATCGACGGGATCGCGATGTTGACGATGGTCAGATCGAGCAGCGTCATGAACAGCCCGAGCACCAGCACTGCGAGTGCCGCGATCGGGTGGCTGCGAAGCTTTTCCACGGTTGTATCTCTCCTTTTGGCTACTTGAAGGCGAACCGAATCAGGTCGACCGCAATGGCGACCAGGACGAAGAACAGGCCCAGACCGACGGGCGAAGCCCAGCCATGCCAGGCTCCGACCACGGGATCCATCTCTTGATTTCGTCGATCGATCTCACTCATAGGTTCTCTCCTCTATCTAACGTCGTTAGTGTCGCGACCGGGCTATACTACCCCTAACGACGTTAGGATTGCAACCACCACTACTGGAAATAGAGGAGACTTGTATCGATGAGCCCGGAAGAGGAGAAGCAAAGAGGAGGACTGACGCGGGAGCGCCTGGTCGAGGCCGCGCTGGCGCTGATCAACGAGGAAGGTCTGGAGGGGCTTTCAATGCGCGCGCTGGCCGACCAGCTGCAGGTCAAGGCGGCGTCGCTCTACTGGCACGTCCGCGACCGGCGGGAGCTGATGGAGCTCCTGGCGGACTCGATTCTCGAATCCGTAAGCCGGCCCAGGCGGACGCAGGACTGGCGGGCCGGGGTGATGGCGACCGCTGAGGCGCTGAGAAAGCGCGTGGCGAGTCAGAAGGACGCGGAGCGAATCCTGCTCGAGGTGCCGGAAGCACTGCAGCGAAGCGACACGTTTCGCGACCTGGTGGGACTGTTGACCAACGCCGGCCTCGAATCAACCGAAGCCGCCGATGTTGCCCTCATGGCCATCACTTACGTGATCGCCGGGCGCGCGCCTATCGACGTTGCTCCGGTGGTGAAGGCGGGCGCGCCGGCTTCGATCGCGATCGACCCCGGTTCGCGCGGAGTCGTGCTGAAGGCGGGACCGCCGGACATGACGTCGCTGATTCGGGTTCCGCCGGATCAGGCGACCGCGGCACCGGCCGTCGTGAGCGGTGAGACCGTGGTGGTGCGGCGGCTTCGCGGGATGGGTCGCGGCGAGATCGAGCTCAATCCTCGGCATCCGTGGCAGTTCAAGGTGCAAGCACCGACCTGGAACACCGTGCTCGATCTGGCGGGTCTCGACGTGCGTGGGATTCACGTCGACAGTGGAGCGGCCAACGTCGAATGCTTCTTGCCTGCGCCTACCGGCAACGTGCCGATCCACATTTCGAGCGGCGTCGTCAACGTCTGGCTCCACCGCGCGCCCGATGCGGCGGTCGTGGCGATTGCGCACACCGGGGCCGTGAAGCTGAAGTTGGAGGACTACTCGACCAAGGTTGTGGTGGCCGACCTGCACTGGCAGAGCGCAGGAGCCCTGGAGACGCGCGATCGCTACGAGCTGGACGTGAGCAGCGGCGTGTTCGATCTCAAGCTCGACGCTCGAGCTGTCAGGCCTGAGCGAACTTCGCCTGCGGAGCGACCGGCTAAGCCGTGGAGCCGGCCCCCCGCCTCAGCAGGCAAAGGTTCAAGCGCAAATGCATCCGCGCTGGAAATCCTGCTCGACGGAGTGGAAGCGCGGGTGCAATCTCGCCGCTAGAACCCCCGCATCGCGTGCCTTAACAACCTGGATTCCATTCAAGGCCATCGCCGCTTAGCCTCCTGACCAAAACCTGGAGGTCGCGAAATGCCTTTTCTCGCCGTGACGGGTCCCGACATCTCGGACATACAGAACTTGATCAACACGTGGATTCACATCGGCCAGGCGCTGGTGGCGTCGATCGGCGCGCTGGCCTTCATCTTCGCCTTCATCTGGAAGATCACCGCGGTCGAGTCGAAGTCAGCGCTTGCGGCGAAACAGTGGATTCAGCGCATAGTCGTCGGCACGATCGGCGTCGAGGTCGCCGGCTCGCTCGTTGACATCCTGACCAAGTCCGTTCCCAACGCGCCTCACTAGTCGTGCTCCAACTCGGCGGTGAGTTCGGACAGCTGCTCGCCGAACTGAGAAAGATCGACAGCTATCTCTACACGCTGTTCCATCTGAACGTCGTCTTCGGCAAGTTCCTCGAGGACAGCCTCGGGCTCTTGCTCAAGGTCTGGTTCCAGTTCGTCGTGACGACAGTCGACGTCGAGAGCGGCGGCGACTTCGTCACCAACGCCACCATTCAGCGCTTCGAGCCGAAGGTTCAGCTCATCGCGGACGCCGCGCTAGTGCTCATCGCCATGTGGGCCGCGTACCGAATCATGTGGGGTCACGGGCTGTTCACGCAGTACACGGCTCGAATCATGCTGCCGCGACTCGCGATGGCCGCCGTCCTGATCAATTTCGCGCTTCCGATGTTTCAGTCCGCGGTTTCAGCCTGCAACGTGATCAGCAACGTCGTCATGACCGCCAACGTGCACGACGATCTGGCGACCTTTGGCGCCAGCTTCGCCAACGATCCAAACGCTGGAACGTGGGAAATGCTCACGACGGCGGGCCTGGCGCTCGGTTACGGAGTGCTTGCAATCACCTACTTCCTTCGTTACGCGATCTTGATCGTGCTGGCCATCACCGCTCCGCTCGCCGGTCTGTTTTTCCTGTTACCCGAAACCCATCACATCTCGAAGATGTGGGCCTCCCAGTTCACGACCAACCTGGTGATGCAGCCGGCGCAGCTCTTCGTGCTTTCGATCGGACTGGCTCTGGAGCACGACGGCATCAGTCCGATCCATCACTTGTTTGCGCTTGCTTCGTTGCTGATCGTCTTGAAGGTGCCGGGCGCAATGGGCGGATCGGAGAAGGCGGCGCACCAGCTCCAATCCATCATCAAGACTTCGCTGCACCACCTGGCTCACGCGCTCGCGAAAGCGTGATGGTCCTGCTGCGCGTTCTCGCCGTCGTGATTGGAGTCGCCGTGGTCTGGACCGTCGGCGCCTCGCGCGTACCCGACCAGATGAAGGTCCCGGTGATGAGTGTGGTGCCGGGAGCGCAGGTCACGCAGCCTTTCGGCTGCTCCACGCTCGAGCTCGAGCCCACTGCCTATTGGTGTCCGTTCCATCACTTTCACAGCGGCATCGACCTCGCCGCGCCTCAAGGGACTGAGGTCTACACGGCGACTTCGGGTAGAGCCGTCCTCGGATACGACCCTTCGGGAGCGGGAAATTACATCGCGATTCAGTTCGATCGCCACGTCCGCGTTCTCTACTGCCACCTGGCGGCATTTCGCATTCAGCCCGGCGCACAGGTGCAGCCTGGTCAGCTGATCGGGATCGTGGGAGCAACCGGACTTGCAACCGGCCCTCATGTCCATCTCGAGGTACAGGTCGATGGCCTGCCGGTGGATCCCGCCGCCTGGCTCGGTTCTTAACAGGCTGGATTGGAATCGCAAGCCGCCACCAATAAGGTGAACTCAATTTCTCTCAGAGGTGATGCGATGGTCAACAAAGTGGTTCTAGTCGGAAATCTGGCTTCAGACCCGGATGTGAAGGCGACGCCCAAGGGCACGTATGTCGCCAACATGCGGCTCGCGACCAACACGTACATGGGCAAGGACGAACAGGGCAATCCACGGGAGCAGACAGAGTTCCACCGTCTGGTGGCTTTCGGCCGCACCGCCGAGTTCGCCGGCCAGTACCTGGGCAAGGGGAGGCTGATTTTCGTCGAGGGACGGCTGCAGACAAACATCTGGGAAGACCAGTCGGGCCAAAAGCGAACTCGGACGGAGGTGGTCGTCGACGAGATCAAGGCGCTGGGCCCGCGGCCGGCCGCGGCGCCGGCATCTGAGTCGGCGGCCTAGCGCCTCCGCGAGACGCAATTGGTCAGGAACGCGGGTCCTCGGGCGTAATCTTGTAATCGATGCCCGAGGACATCCGCACCGCGATCACGGCCAAGCTCCCCAAAGGCTGGTTCACCGGTGCTCCGGAGATCACAGCTGACGGTGAGGAGATCTTGATCGTGGGCGCCGTGCCCGACGTCGAGCTGGCGGGCGGTACGTCGAGGGAGGCCCGGGAAGCGGCCCGGTCGGCCCGGATCGAGCGTTTCCGGGAGGAAACCCGCGAAGAGCGGATCCGCATCGCCCGCGAGTTCGAGCGCCAGTTTCGGCGCAAGGTCGCGTGGGGAGCTCGATGCGGCGATGTGACTCGGATCTTCACGACGCTTTCGGTGCCGGTGATGACCCGGCTGCGGATGAGCGAGCGGTCGATTCTGGACACCCTCGTCGCCGGCGGCGTGGCGCGCAGCCGGAGTGAGGCTCTGGCCTGGTGCGTGCGCCTGGTCGGAATGCATCAGGCGGACTGGATCAAAGGGCTCCGGGATGCCCTGGTCAAGGTCGACGAAATTCGCAGTAAGGGACCCGTCACCTAGTTAATCCCGTTGATACTGTTGCGCACCTTGATCGCCGAAGGCGAACGAAAACACGTCGTCATCATGGGCGCGGGCCCAGCCGGGCTCACCGCCGCGTATGAGCTTTTGAAGCGAGGCGTGCCGATCACGGTGCTGGAGAAGGATCCGAAACAGGTCGGCGGTCTGGCGAGAACGGTCGAGCACAACGGCTATCGCTTCGACATCGGCGGCCACCGATTCTTCTCCAAGAACCAGGAGGTGGAGGACCTCTGGACGGAGATTCTCGGGCCGGAGATGCTCACCCGGGACCGTCTGTCCCGCATCTACTACCGCGGACGCTTCTTCGCGTATCCGATCAAAGCCGCGAATGCACTCTGGAATCTCGGTCCGGTCGAGGCCACGCGCTGCGTCGCCAGCTACGCACGCGCCCGGCTTTTTCCAATCAAGAATCCAAGGAACCTCGAGGACTGGGTCCGCAATCAGTTTGGCTGGCGACTGTTCAACATCTTCTTCAAGACCTACACCGAAAAGGTGTGGGGCATTAGCACCAAGGAGCTTTCCGCGGATTGGGCGGCGCAGCGAATCAAGAGCCTTGACCTGTGGGTCGTGCTGCGCAGCGCACTCCTACCCAGCCGCAAGCCGAGCCGGCGTGGCGAGATCGTGACCACGCTGATCGACAAATTCCGCTATCCCCGCCTCGGTCCCGGACAAATGTGGGAGCGGGTGGCGGCGATCGCTGAGTCGAAAGGCCAAGGTGTGCGCTTCGGGCGCTCAGTCCTGCGCGTGAAGCACGATGACAATGCGGTGACATCGATCGTGACGGCGACCGCAGCCGGCCAGACCGAAGAGCACAAAGGCACCGACTTCATCTCCAGCATTCCGATTCGCGAGCTGATCGCGGGGTTCGATCCGCCGGCGCCGCTGAAGATCCGCCAGGCCGCGGAAAGCCTCGGTTACCGGGACTTCATCAGCATCGGGCTGATGATCGACCGTCCGAATGTGTTCCCCGACAACTGGATCTACATTCACGATCCGGCGGTCAAGGTCGGCCGGATTCAGAACTTCAAGAACTGGAGCCCCGACATGGTGCCCGACCAAAGCAAGACGTGCCTCGGTCTCGAATACTTCTGCTTCGAGGGCGACGGGCTGTGGACCACGAGCGACGCCGGCCTGATCGAGCTCGCAAGCGCAGAGCTGGCTCAGCTCGGAATCTGCTCAGCGTCGCAAATCTTCGATGGTGTGGTGGTGCGCCAGCGCAAGGCCTATCCCGTGTACGACGACAGCTATCAGGCGAACGTCGCGTTGATCAGGGATTACCTCGCGAAATCAGCGCCGAACCTGCACCTAGCCGGGCGAAACGGAATGCACAAATACAACAACCAGGACCACTCGATGATGACCGCGGTCCTGGTGGCGCGAAACATCGCGACCGGGTCATCCTTCGATCCGTGGAAGGTCAATGCCGACGCGGTATACCACGAGGACGTCCGCGTGGGCGAGCGCGACGTTACCGGCCGGTTGGTCCCGGAGCGAGTTGCGGCGAGGAGTTAGCGACTAAACGGTTCGCGGTCGGGCGAAGTTGGCGGCCACGAAGCTCGCCACCGCGAGCACCGCAAACAGGATCGCGTGCTTGTAGTGAGGGCCGGCCGAGGACGATGAGGTAAAGGTCGGCAGAATGCCCCCGATCACATAAAGCACCGCGGCGACGATGAAAAGGACCCCCAGAATTCCCAGCACTACCGCCACACCATTCGACTTCATAAGCCGAAATGTAACAAAGCCAGGCTGACGAGGCCGGCCGCGATGCAGTACAGGCCATAAGGATCGAGGCGGCCGGACCGGAAATAGCCGATCAAGAAACGTGCGCTCGCATAGGCGGCGATCCCCGCCAGAACCGCCGCCAGCACGTATTCGCCGAGCGGAACACCGCTTGAAAAGAGCTGCGGAACTTCCACCACGCCGGCGCCGAGGATCGTCGGAGTCGCCAGGAGAAAGGAAAAGCGGGCGGCTTCCTGGTGCCGCAAGCCGGCGAGCAGACCACCGCCGATGGTGACCCCGGAGCGCGAGATTCCGGGCAAGAACGCGAGCGCCTGACATGCGCCGACGATGGCCGCGGCCGGAAAGCTGATTCGTTCGGCTTGCGCGAAATGAGATTCCTGTTCCTCGCGTGATGTGCCATGTTCGCGGCGTCGCCGCAAGACTTCGAAAGCCAGCATCAACACGCCGTTCGCGATCAGGAATGCCGCCGCTGCATAAGGGCTCGCGAACAGCGATTTGATCCGGTTTTCGAGAAACACTCCCAACACCGCTGCCGGAATGGTGCCGACGAGCAACAGCATTGCCAGCCGCTCTGAGTCGTTGCGCATCTGCCCGGCCAGCGCGGCGGTGAAGAAACCGCGAATGATGGCCACCCAGTCGTTTCGATAAACGACCAGAAGTGCGGACGCGGTGCCAAGGTGCAGCAGGACCAGGAACGGCACAAATGACGGGTCGCTCTGCTTGAAGCTCCAGTGAAGAAGGCTGGGGACCAGCACTGCGTGGCCGAGCGACGAAACCGGGAAGAGCTCGCTCGCGCCTTGCAGCAGCCCCATGAACAGCGCCTGGACTAGAGACAAGGCAGCGGGCCTCGGCGAGTGATTCGCATAGACGCCGAAGATCCGTCGCGGGTCCGCGGCCTTGGCTCTTGACTCACCGGGATATATTCGAGGACACATGCAGCGGCTCGCAGCGTTCAGTCCTGCGGTACGCACCCTCGACGAGTCGATCGCTCGCGCCAAGCTGGCAGAGCGACTGGGCTACGAATCCGTATGGACCTCGCAGCTGCCTGACGCGCGTGATGCCTCGCTCGTCCTGGCCGCGTACGCGCTCAACACGGAGCGAATCGGCCTTGGAACGGCCGTGCTGCCGATCTATACGCGGCATCCCACTGCGATGGCGCAGATGGCGGCCACGCTGGATGAGCTTTCGCATGGCCGTTTCACGCTTGGGCTCGGCATCAGTCACAAGGTCACGGTTGAAGGCATGTGGGGCTTGAAGCTGGAAGAGCCGGTGAATGCGATGCGCGAATATCTCGAGATCGTGCGCACGAGCCTGCGCGAGGGCTCGGCCGGATTCGAGGGCCGGTACTTCTCCGCCAGGTGGGGTTACTCCGGGCCTCGCCGCGCTGAGATCCCGGTGATGATTTCGGCGCTGCACCCGCGCATGCTCGAGCTCGCCGGCGAGCTGGCAGACGGCGTCGTGCTGTACATGTGCTCGCCCCGCTACATCGGCGAGCACATCATTCCGGCCGTGAAGCGCGGGCGGGACCGCGCCGGTAAATCGATGGAGGGTTTTGAGATCGTCGCGGGCATTGATTCGTGTTTGACCTCGGACCGCGAGGCGGCGCTCGATGCATATCGCGTCACAGTCGACCGCTACGCCAACCTTCCCTACTACCGCACGATGATGGATGCGAGTGGCTTCAAAGAGCAGCTCGAATCCGGTCGGGTAAGCGCGGCGATGATCGACGAGCTGGCTGCCATCGGCGATGAGGAGCAGATTCGGTCCGCCCTTCGTCGATTCCGCGATGCGGGAGTGACCTTGGTCGGGGTCGGCGCATTCAGCAGGCACAAAGCCGCGGCGGGTTTCGAGGCAACGCTGGAGGCGGCGGCGGCCGGCTAGACTTTCCGCTCAGCCGAGTTTTTCGCTCGCCTCGTCGATCAAACGTCGCGCTGTGTCGAACTCTCGGCGAACGCCCGCATCCTCAGCTCGTTCGAGCAGCGAAGCGACGGCTTGCCAGCGCTCTCGATTTCGCTCCTGAAGCCCGGATCGAACCTGGCCGATGGTCTGCGTCGCAAACAGCAATCCGCCGCCCGGATTGTCCAGAATCGAGCGGGCGATGGCGAGCTGGCTGCGCGCCCAGCCCACGATGGCGTCGCCGGGATGAGTGTCGAGTTCTTTGGGACGGAGCACGTCCATGGATTTCTATTCTCCGGCAAGCGCCTGGAGCGCATCGCCGGTCAGCCGGTAGACGGTCCAGTCAGAGTTCGGCCTGGCGCCCAACCGCTCATAAAAGGCGATGGCGTCGGTGTTCCAGTCGAGGACCGCCCATTCGAGGCGCCCGCAGCCACGATCGACCGCAAGCTTGGCCAGGCGCTCGAGCAGCAGCCGCCCAATTCCCCGACCGCGCTGCTCAGGGACCACGAACAGGTCCTCGAGGTAGATGCCGGGCTGCGCGAGAAAGGTCGAGAAGTTGTGAAAGAACAGCGCGAACCCGACAGGCGTGCCGCCGTCTTCTGCTATCAAAGTTTCCGCATACGCCCGCTCACCGAACAGTCCGTCGGTGAGCTTCTCTTCGGTCATCGTCACCTCGTGCTCGAGCTTCTCGAATCGCGCGAGGCCGCGAATCAGGTCTGCGATCAAGGGCACGTCGGCCAGCTCGCCCGACCGGATCGACAGCGTCATTTGGGACGATCACGCAGCCGGAACACGAATCTCATCGCCCCTTGAGTGTCGGAAAAGCTCGCGATCTTGTTGTCGACCAGACCGGCCGCGAGCCCTGCGCTGATCAGGTCCGTGTCGCGCAGCTCGCTGCGAGGACCTTTCATCCGGACCACCCAGATCGCACCATTTGGCTCGATCCAGCGCTTGACCTCTTTGAGCCGTTCTAGATCGCCGCGCCGCTCAGCGCTCATGAACACAAGATCGCAAAGCCCGCGAGGTTTTCCCCGCACGATGCTTTGAGTGCGCTCGCGCAGCCGCGCGATGAACGAAGCATCGTCGATGCCGATCACCGCCACACGCAGCCCGGGCTTGACTCCCAGCTTGTCCAAGAGTGGCTTGTTCGAGTAGAGATCGGCGCTCAAGTTTTGTTGTCGGTCTCACCGGCGCTTCGCACTGCACCGAAGACCACCACGCCGAGAAGCCAACCTGCATAGGCCCCGGCAATGATCAGCACAAAGAGGGGAATCGGATTGGCCACGCGATTCGTGAGCACGACCCCGAGTGCGGCGAAGACCGCGAACACAAGCGCTCCTACCAGGCCGCCCGCCGCCGCACCGACCACGACCGGGACTGGGTTCTTGGGCTTCAGACTTCGACCACCTGGAGGTCTTTGACCGCGCCGGTGACAGTGCCGGAGAAGACGTGGTTGAAGAAGAATCGAGTCGACGGGTGGCGCTTACGCAGCTTAGCTGCCGATTCCCAATTCATGTGGCTGAACACGTCACCTGGCCCGGTGGCCTCGACGATGGCAACATCGGCGCCCTCGACGAGCTTGTCCAGCGGTTCGGTGGGCTCGGTATCTCCCGAGTACGCCACCGTCATGCCGCCGAGGTGGATGCGGTAGCCCGTGCTGCCGGTCGAACCATGATCGAGCTTGACCGCCTCATACCTGATGCCCGCCGCCGTCCCTGAGGGCCTGGCGGTCAAATACCGAACCTTGAACTGCGGCCGCATCACTCGCTTCCAGTCAGCGCCCCAGCTCAGCTCCCACAACTTCTCGAGGTGCTCCTTGGTCCCGGGTGGGCCGACGAATGTCAGCGGTCGCCGATCGACGAACACTCGATACAGCACGAATGGCGGCAGTCCCAGCGTGTGATCGCCATGGAAATGGGTGATGAATGCAACCTCGATCGCGCCGGGATCGACCCCCAGACGATGCATGTGGGGAAGCAGCGGCGCGCCGCCGTCGAGCAGCACCCGGCCGCCGACGACCACGGCTCCGTTGTATCGGTCCAGCGAAAACGCTGAACCGGTGCCGAGGAACGCGAGCTTCAGGCGATGGTTACTGCGGAGTTGAGGTAAACGTCCTGTATGGCGTTGAGTAATTCGACGCCCTCCTTCATCGGTCGCTGGAACGATTTTCGGCCGCTGATCAGACCCATCCCGCCCGCGCGCTTGT
>DATLKH010000177.1:0-2661 GCA_035538475.1 Candidatus Dormiibacterota bacterium
GCAACTTCGTGAAGTTCCAGCACCGGCTCACAACACGCGTCCAGAGCCGAGAGTGCTTGCTGCCACTCGTCGCGAGCCCGGGTCGCAAAGATTTTCTCCACGGTCGCCTGGACGCCCACGTCCTCCGAATACTGCTGATCGATGAGATCAGGCCGGCCCAGCGCGCTGCACAGCGCGGCCCAGAATTTCGGCTCCAGCGCTCCGACACTGTAGTAACGGTGGTCGCTGCATTCGTAGACGCGATAGCACGCGTAGCGGCCGGCGAGGCGCTGATCGCCGCGCTGGATTGGCTCGCCGGCGGAGTGAGCGGCAAACACCAGGGCGAGCCACATTGCCGCTCCGTCGAGCATCGCGACGTCGATCCAGCGGCCCTCGCCGCCGCGCTGCACCTCGACGAGCGCGGCGAGGATCTCCACCGCGGGCTGAAGACCGCCGCCGCCGATGTCGGCCACCTGGACTGAAAGGGGAATCGGTGGACCGCCTCGCTCGCCGTTCAAGCCGAGCGCCCCGGCGATCGCCATGTAGTTGAGGTCGTGTCCCGCCCGCGAGGCAAACGGACCATCCTGGCCGTAGCCGGTGATCGAGCACATGACCAGTCGAGGATTCCTTGCGTGAAGCACTTCCCAACCCAGGCCGAGACGTTCCATCACACCGGGGCGGTTGCCTTCGACGAGCACGTCGGCGGATTCGACCAGGCGAAGCAGCGCGTCGCGTCCGGACTGTTCTTTCAGGTTGAGCGCGACGCTTCTTTTGTTCCGGTTGATCGCGTCGAACAGGACGCTTTGACCGTCGACCAGCGGAGGTGTCCAGCGCATGTAATCGCCGGATTCCGGCTCCTCGACCTTGATCACGTCGGCGCCAAGGTCGGCCAGCAGCATGGTGCAGAAGGCGCCCGGAAGGAGCCGGCTGAGGTCGAGGATGCGGATTCCCGCGAGGGTGGTCGAGGACTCATTCATACGTTAGTAGGAGACTCCCGCCGGTCCGGCATGCGTTAATACGATATGGAGGAGCACGACTCCAGCATGCGTCGCAGCAACAGCCCTCACCTGGGTGAGATGTCGATCAAGGTGCCCGCGCCGTTTGCGGGAATCACCGACCTGGGCTTCACCGCCCAATATCGAGCACAGAAGTTCAACGAGCCGCAGCGTGACGTGCCCCTGCTCTTCGAGGGACCGCAGCCTCCGATCCGCCGGCTCGCGGAAGTGCTGCACGCGCTGAGCGGCGCGCAGTCGGGCAAGTACCGATGGACCGACCCGATCATGTTGAGCGACGAGGTCATGGTGCTCGCTTTTCGCGATCAAAGCGTGAGCGACGAGACCACGTTGTCAGATGGTGCGCGGATCGCGGACTACGTGCTGAATCTGGTCCGCCCCGTCGTGTTCACGTTTCTGCGCGATGCGGCCGTCATCGGGCACTTGCGGCTATCAGACGTGATCGAGATGCGTGTCAACTCCGAACGCAAATCGGTTGCGGAATTTGCCCTTCCCGTGGGCGAAATCGTGCAACCCAACGGGCAGCGGCTGCTGTTCGGGCTGTCGGCCTAGTCCAGCTTCACTATCCGGCTACTTGCTCGGCGACGTTGACGGCGATGGCGACGGCGTCGGACTCGGCGAGGGCAGAGTCGCCGAGCTCGCCCGGGCGCTGCTCGACGTCGTGATCGTCGGGGTCGCGATCGCGGCTGGTGAGACGTTGGCGAAATAGAGCGCCAGCGGGACCACGACCAGTCCCGCGACCACGGTCAGGACAAACGTGACCGCGCCCCACTCCGTCCGCAACGCGCCCCAGTTCACGAGCGGGAAATTCTACCGGCGACTAGAAGTCGTCGTCAGAAGCCGCGTTCTCCTCTTCCTTCTTCTTGCGCTGGTTCAGGAGTCGGATGAAGTCTTGCGCCCGCGCGAGCGCCTTCCAACGCTCCGGGAAGAAGTCTTGAACCAGGATCTGGCGGTCCGGTTGCTGGTAGACGGTGACGCACCACTTGTTGAGCGTGCGCGAGACTTCGACCTCGAAGTCCTTCTCCGCGGTCTCATACCGAACAACTTTGTCGTCGTCGAACCTTCTACTTCGTCCTGAAACAGCCATAGGTAAATCACTCGGGCGGGGATGCGGCTCATTGAGCGTCTATCGATTATAGGCCCCACTCGGAGAGCCGGCCTACGCCAGCCCCTGAGCTCGCCGGGAGGTGGTCTGGGCAGACTGTTCGAGGAGCTCCCGCAGCAGCGGCTCGAGCTCCTCACGGAGCCCTTCCCGCTTCATGGCCAGCATCAGGTTGGCCCTCAAATAGCCTGGAACCGTGCCTGTGTCGTAGTAGTCGCCCTCGAACTCAAACGCGACCACCGGGTGCCGGCCGAGAATCGATTTGATGGCGTCGGTGAGCTGGATCTCCTTGCCGGAGCCCGGCTCCGCCCGGTCGAGCTCGTCGAAAACCGCCGGCGTCAAAACGTAGCGTCCGAGAATCGCCAGATCAGACGGCTCACGCCCGCGCTCCGGCTTCTCGACCATGTCGGTGACCTCATGGATCCGACCTTTCGTGGCGCTCGCCGCGACGACTCCATACCGCCCGATCTCGCTGCGTGGAAACCGGCGCACGGCGATCACCGTCGCCTGCGTCTTGCGGTACGCATCGATCAGCTGCTTGAGGCAGGGATCGCCGTCGGACAAGAT
>DATLKH010000178.1:0-1866 GCA_035538475.1 Candidatus Dormiibacterota bacterium
AGCCGCTGTTGTCGATGACGAAATCGGCGAGCGAGCGTTTTTCTTCGATCGGCATCTGCGCAGCGATCATGCCCAGCGCGCGTTCACGCGGCACACCACGTGCCTCCAGTCGCTGTATCTGCAGCCCTTGCGCGACGTACACGAGGACGGTCGCCGAGAACAATCCCTGGAGGCCGTTCTCGAAAAGCAGGGGCACGTCCTGGACGATCACCTCCGCGCCGCCCTCGGCCGCCTCGATCGTGCGGTCCGCCATCCACTCGCGCACGAGCGGATGGACGATCGCGTTCAGGCGTCGACGCGCGTCGGGGTCGCGGAAGACGAGCTCGCCCAGCCTGGCGCGGTCGATCTCGCCGCCGCGCACGTAATCCTTGCCAAACGCATCGACGATGGCGTCGAATCCAGGCGTCCCGGCCGCGTAAACCGCATGGGTCGCCTCATCCGCGTCGACGATGACTGCGCCCAGCTCTCGGAGCATGCCACCGACGGTCGACTTTCCCGAGCCCGCCCCGCCAGTCAGCCCAATGAGCTTCAATTTTCAGTGCGTGGCTGACGAGGAGAAGTTCGATGCGGTCGTAGTGGGTGCAGGACCGGCTGGCAGCGCCGCCGCGATCACCATGGCGAAGGCCGGTCTCCAGGTGGCGCTGCTAGAGCGTGGCGTCAAGCCTGGTTCGAAGAACGTCATGGGCGGCATCCTCTACAACCACTACCTCGAAGAGATCGTAGGCGACGACTGGAAGCAGGCCCCGCTCGAGCGCCCGATCATCGAGGAACGGCGGTGGCTGATGACGCCGGATGCGGCAATCGGTCTCGACTACAAGAACATCCGCAACCGCGAGCACCCGCATTCGTACTCCGTGCTGCGAGCGCGCTTCGACCCATGGCTGGCGGACCAGGCCGAGAAGGCCGGAGCAATGGTCGTGCCCGAGACAGTCGTCGACAGCCTCATCGTCAAGAACGGCCGCGTCATCGGCGTCGCGACCGGTCGTGGCGACGACCTGTTCGCCGAGGTCACAGTGGTTTGCGAAGGCATCGGGCTCGGCACCGGCTTGCTCGAGAACACAAAGATCAATGGCAAACCCTTGCGCCGCAAGCTCCGGCCGGACGAGGTGGCGATGGCGGTCAAGGAGATCATGCAGCTCGATCCAGGCCTCATCGAGGAGCGCTTCAACTGCGAGTCCGGCGAAGGCTGCACCGTCGAGTGCTTCGGCGACTCGACGATGGGCATGTCCGGCTTCATGTTCATCTACACCAACCAGGACACGCTCTCGGTCGGCGGTGGCGCGCTGCTAAGTGAGTTCAACAAGACGCTGCGCACGCCCAACGACCTCATGGAGCACTTCAAGAACCACCCCGCCATCAAGCCTTTGCTGCGCGGCGCGGAAACGGTCGAGTACCTGGCGCACCTCATCCCCGAGGGCGGCTACCGCGGAATCCCCAAGGTGTACGGCCCTGGCTACCTCGTATGTGGCGACGCAGCGATGCTCTCGAACCCCGTGCACCGCGAAGGCTCGAACCTCGCGATGTGGTCGGGCAAGCTCGCGGGCGAGACAGTGGTCCACTGCAAAGAGATCGGCGACTTTTCCGAGCGCCGGCTGTCCGAGTACCGCGGCAAGCTCGATGCGTCGTGGGTGATGGCAGATATGAAGAAGTACGACAAGGCCGTTCCTCTGCTCGAGCACAACCCGCAGCTGTTGAGCAAATACCCGCAGGTCGCGGATCGGGCTCTCGACGAGTTCTTCCGCGTCGACGGGACATCGAAGTGGGACAAGCAGAAGAACATCGTGCGGATGATCCGCAAGGAGGGTGCGTTCAGGATGGCGTGGGACACCTTCAAAGCAGTGTGGGCGATGAAGTGATGAAGAAGCA
>DATLKH010000179.1:0-5361 GCA_035538475.1 Candidatus Dormiibacterota bacterium
TCACCCTCGGCTACGTCTGGACACGGGCCGACAACGAGGTGGCGATCAGGCTGTACCGCAACGTGGGTTTCGAGCCGAACCGCCAGCTCGTCTTGACCTGGTACCCCTCCGACCCGGTCTGAGCCTCCGGACGGCGCAAACCTAAGATCACCTCATGCGACCCTACGCGGCCGTCGCGGCTGCCCTCGTGCTCGCGGCTCTGGTCTCGGCCGGCGTGACGTTGGCCGTGCTGCATTTCCAATCGCGCACGAATCAGCAGCAGGTGAACCTGCGCTCGGGGGTGACGATCTCTGAGGAATCTGGAATCGTTCAAGCCGCAGCTCGAGCCAGGCCCGCGGTTGTGAGCGTGGTCAGCCACCAGAGCACGCCGGCCGGCCGGGGTTCCGGCTACCTTGCCACCTCGGACGGATACATCGTTACCAACACCGGCGTGATCGCGGATGCCAAGGGCATGACGGTCTTGATTTCCGACGACTCGAAGCCGCACGACGCGCGTCTCATCGATTACGACTGCCAGACGGGCGTTGCAGTGCTCAAAGTCGACAACGTGAGCGGACTGCCGACGCTGGCGTTCGCCGACCCCACCGCCCTGAAACAGGGGCAAGTCGTGGTAGCGCTGAGTGGGCCGGCAAGCGGCAGCGCGATCGCCCCGGGCTATGTGACCGCGATGCACCGAGTGACTTCGATCGCCGACCCGATCAACCTCGGCCGGACCCTCGACTACAGCGACACGATCCAGACCAACACGACTTTCGATCCGAGCGCCTCGGGCGGTCCGCTGCTCAACGTCGGGGGACAGGTGGTCGCAGTGGCGGTTCAGCCTCCTAACGCGCGCAACGGCTTCGGACTCAACGTGGCTGACATTCAGGACGACGTGCAGCAGATCCTGCAGACCGGCCACCTCAACGTGGCTTCACTGGGCGCTACTACACAGGACGTCACGCCCGACACCTCCTTGGTGAACGGCACTCCTCAGGGCGGCCAGATCGTTTCCCTCGACAAGAGTGGCCCTGCTGCCGGTGCGGGATTGCAGGCGGGCGACATCATCACGCAGATCGATGACGTGAACGTCGATGTGGCACATCCCCTGTCGCTGCTTCTGCGCTCGCGCTTTCACCCCAACGAACGAGTGACCGTGACCTACTCTCGGGCCGGGGCATCGACACAGGCACAGCTGACCCTGAACAGCGAGCATCCAAGCTGCTGATGGGCGTTCGGGATTCGATCCACACTGGACTCGTTGCGGCCGTGCGCGCGCTGGGTGCGGACGGAGAGATCGATTTGGAGCTCGGGCGAGCCAAGCTCCCCGAGCACGGCGACTACGCCACGTCTGCGCCACAAAAGCTCGCCCGTGTGCTGCGCCAGTCGCCGGACGCGATCGCAGCCAAGCTTGCGGAGACTATTTCGATCGCGGACGGTGCGGCATCGGCAGAAGCCGTCCGCGGCTATGTGAACTTCAGGCTGGCCGACGATTGGCTGCGAAGGCTCGTCGGTCAGGTCGCGCAGAGCGCGGGCCGCTATGGATCCAGCGATCTGGGCCGCGGCGAGCGCCTGCAGGTCGAGTTCGGGAGCATCAATCCAACCGGTCCGCTGCACATCGGGCACGGTCGGGGCGTGACGCTTGGCGACTCGATCTGCCGGCTCCTTTCTTTTACCGGTCACGCCGTGCAGCGCGAGTACTACGTCAATTCCGACAACACGCAGACTCGTCGGTTCGGAGCATCGGTGCTGGCCCGCCTCCACGGCAAGGAACCACCCGAGGGCGGTTACTTCGGCGAATACGTCACTGAGATTGCGGATATGGCGAGGCACGATTTGCCCGGAATCGCGGATCTGCCCGACGCCGAGGCCGAGCCCAAGCTGCGTCGATTCGCAATGGAAAAAGTGATCGACCAGATTCGCGCATCCGTCGCCCGACTCGGCGTCGAGTACGACCAGTGGTTCTGGGAGAACACGATCTGGGAGTCCGGTCTCGGCCGCGAAGCCATCGACCGCCTCCGTAAGTCGGGCCACCTCAAAGAACGCGACGGAGCTTTGTGGTTTGGGGATCCCTCAGATGAGGAAGAGGACCGCGTAGTCATCCGTGCGAGCGGCGAGCCCACGTATTTCGCTTCAGATCTCGGCTATCTGCTGAGCCGCTTCGAGCGCCGGGGATACAACCGCGTGATCGAGGTCTGGGCCTCAGACCATCACGGCTACGTGCCGCGGATGAAATCAGCCGCAGCCGCGTTGGGATTCGATCCCGCGAAGCTCGTGATCATCCTTCACCAGATGGTCAACCTCAAAGAGGGCAAGATGTCGAAACGGGCGGGCCGATTCGTGACGCTCGATGAGCTGATCGATCGCGTTGGCTCGGATGCTGTCCGCTACTTCTATTTGCTGCGCTCTCCCGACACGACGATCGAGTTCGACCTCGAGCTCGCAGTCACCCAAAGCAATGAGAACCCGGTCTATTACGCGCAGTACGCGCATGCACGACTTTCGAACGTGGAGATCGCGGCTTCAGAGCGTCACGCCCAGCTGCCCGATGCCGTCGACCTCTCGCTGCTCGTTCATCCCTGGGAGCTCGACGTGGCCCGACAGCTTGCGTTTTGGCCCGACGTGGTCGAAGACGCGAGCGCGATGCTGGAGCCTCACCGCATTCCTTATTACGTGCACGATCTCGCGACGGCGGTTCACCGCTTCTATCACGCCGGAAACGCAAACAGTGAGCGCCGAGTCGTGGTCGACGATCCAGCTCTGACGAGGGCCCGGTTGGAGCTCTGCCGCGCGGCGCGTCACACTTTGAAGACCGCGCTGGGCCTGATGGGCGTCAGCGCGCCAGAAAGGATGTAAGGAGAAAGAGAGAAGGAAAGCAGTGGACGTCACCTGGCTTGGACACGGCTGTTTCCGGCTGCGGGGGCGCGGCGCGGCGGTGGTCACCGATCCGTATCCACCCACGGTCGGGTGGAAGCTTTCGCGCATGGACGCCGACGTGGTGACGGTCAGCCACGATCACGAAGACCACAACTTCACGCAGGTCGTGCGCGACGGCGCGTATGAGGTGCGCGGCCCTGGCGAGTACGAGGTCGCCGGCGTCAGCGTCATCGGACTGCCGACGTTTCACGACGCGGAGAAGGGCGCGAAGCGCGGGCGGAACACGGTCTACCTGATCGAGATGGACGAGGTTCGGATCTGCCACCTCGGTGACCTGGGCCACAAGCTCGAAGACGTCGAGGCGGAGGCAGTGGCCACGCCAGATCTGCTGCTTGTGCCGGTGGGGGGACACTCGACCATCAACGGCGAGCAGGCGGCCGAGGTGGTGCGGCAGCTCGAGCCGCGGTACGTGATTCCAATGCACTACGCCATCCCGGGCCTGAAGATCAGCCTCGATCCACTCGACCGCTTCTTGAAGGAGATGGGCGTGACCGCTTCGGACCCCCAGCCGAAGCTCTCGGTTCAGAAGTCGTCGGTCTCCGAGTACGAGACGAAAGTGGTGGTCCTGGAGCCAAAAGTCTGAGCGGAAGGGGCACAAAAATCGATCTCCGAAGTTTGACGGCGGCCCGGTTCTAGGTAACATTTGAAAAACCGCCCTGGAGGTCGTCTATGTCGAAGTACGTTTTCGTGACCGGGGGTGTCGTCTCCTCGCTCGGCAAAGGCATCACGGCGGCCTCGATCGGGAACATCCTGAAGGCCCGCCACCTAACCGTCTCCCTTCAAAAGCTGGATCCATACCTCAACGTCGATCCCGGAACCATGAGCCCTTACCAGCACGGCGAGGTGTTCGTCACCGACGACGGGGCGGAAACCGACCTCGACCTCGGGCACTACGAAAGGTTCGTCGACGAGAACCTGACCGTCGCGTCAAACGTGACGACCGGCAAGATCTATCAAGACGTCATCGCCCGCGAACGGCGTGGGGACTACCTCGGAGCGACCGTTCAGGTCATTCCACACGTCACAAACGTGATCAAGGAGAAGATCCTCCGCGCTTCGAAGGATCCGCAAGCCGATGTGGTCGTGGTCGAGGTGGGTGGGACCGTCGGCGACATCGAGAGCCTGCCCTTCCTCGAAGCCATTCGCCAGCTCAAGAACGATCTTGGCCGGCAGAACGTGTTCTACGTGCACTGCTCACTGGTGCCGGTGGTTCGCGGTCAGGAAATGGAGACGAAGCCCACTCAGCACTCGGTGCAGGCCCTGCGCGCAATCGGTATTCAGCCCGATGCGATCATCTGCCGCTCCGAGCTGCCGATCGACAACGATCTGAAAGAGAAGATCGCGCTTTTCACCGACGTGCCGCGTGACGCCGTTGTTTCAGTGCCCGACGTGCAATCGATCTATGAGGTGCCGCTGATGCTCGAGGCCTCGGGCCTGGGCAAAGTCATGGCCAAGCACTTCGAACTCGCTGAATCGCATCAAGTTCCTGACCACGGCCAGTGGATCGAGCTCGTCGATCGGATCAAACACCCGCGCGCTTCGGTGCCGATCGCGATCGTGGGCAAGTACATAGCCCTGCCCGACGCATACCTGAGCGTCATCGAGTCGCTCAAGCACGCGGGCATCTATCACGGTCTGGCGATCGACATCCGCTGGGTTTCGTCGGAGAAGCTGGACGCGGGTGACCATTCGCCGCTGACCGGCGTCGCGGGCATCGTCGTACCCGGCGGTTTCGGCTATCGCGGAATTGAAGGCAAGGTCCAGGCCTCGCGCTATGCGCGACACAACCGGATTCCCTATCTGGGCCTGTGTCTTGGGATGCAGTGCGCGGTCATCGACCTGGCGCGCGAGCGGCTGGATGCGCCGGACGCCAACTCGACGGAGTTTGCCGCTTTCACCTCGACGCCGGTGATCGATCTGATGCCTGAACAGCGCAACGTCGATCAGATGGGTGGATCGATGCGGCTCGGTCTCTACCCGTGCAAGCTCACGCCCGGCTCGCGTGCCCACAAGGCGTATGGAGAGGAAGTGGTGTATGAACGGCACCGCCATCGCTTCGAGTTCAACAACGAATATCGAGAGGTGATGGCAGAAGCGGGCATGCAGTTCACTGGGCTTTCGCCCAACGGACGGCTGGTGGAGATCATCGAGCTCGCCGATCACCCGTGGTTCGTGGCCAGCCAGTTTCATCCAGAATTTCGCTCGCGCCCGAACCGTCCGCATCCGCTGTTCCGCGATTTTGTGCGTGCGGCCTATCTGCAGAGCGGCGACCAGCTGGAGCTTCGTCCGGCGGAGCTGGTGGAAGAAACCGAAGAAAGCTAGGTCAGCATGGAGCAGCAGCGAAGCGGGATCCCATCGTTTCAAGCGCGTGGCGAGCTGGCGTTCGAGCTGATCCACGCCACCGAAGCTGCAGCGCTCGCATGCTCGGCGTTCATGGGACGAGGC
>DATLKH010000180.1:0-3225 GCA_035538475.1 Candidatus Dormiibacterota bacterium
GGCGGAGGGGAGGGTGGAGAGCTGCCTCCAGGTTTCAAACTGCCGGTGGTCGACCGCCTGGATGATTTCGGCTCGCGCGCGCGTGTGACTCTCACCGTCGCCGAGAGCGAGAGGGGCGCGGTCGAGCTTGGTTGGACCGGCGCCGAGCCTCTGGTCGGACAGCCGCGCAGTCTCGCCGGCTTCGCGGCCAAAGGCGACTCGGCCGCCATCGTTTTCGCGAGTGAGCAGGACGAGCGTCTGCGCGCCCTGCTCGATGAAGCCGGCGTCAAGGCGGCGCTCGCCGAGATCGAGCTCGATCTCGACCTGGACGTCAGGCCGGGTCTGTATCACGCCTCGGTCGACCTGACGTCAGGATCGTCGCAGCCTCAGATCGGCTTTCACCTGGCGACCGATGCGGAGCTCTTCGCCCGGGTTCGCCGCACGTCGCGCGCCGGCCGCGGCCGCACCAGAACCGAAGACCTGACCCGCGAGTTCACGCTCGACTTCTCACCCGAGGAGCTGGTCGTGCACGTCGATCACGGGATCGCGCGCTTCAAAGGCATGAGGCTGATGGAGTCGGACGGGGCGCACCGCGAATATCTCGAGCTCGAGTACGCGGAAGGCGACCGGCTCTTCGTTCCGGTCGAAAACCTCGACCGCGTGCAGAAATACCTGGGCGGCGAGGCTGCGCCGACTTTGCACCGGCTCGGCACCTCCGACTGGTCGCGGGCCCGCAGCCGCGCGAAAAAAGTGGTGCAGGACGTGGCCGAAGAGCTGCTGCGCATCTATTCGCTGCGCGAGGCGCGGCCTGGCATCGCTTTCGGCCCGGACAGCGCATGGCAACAGGAGCTCGAATCCTCATTTCCTTATGAAGAGACGCCGGATCAGCTGGCCGCCCTGGCCGAGATCAAGGCCGACATGGAGTCGGACAAGCCGATGGATCGCTTGCTGTGCGGCGACGTTGGTTTCGGCAAAACGGAGCTGGCGCTTCGAGCTGCATTCAAAGCAGCGATGAGCGGCAAGCAGGTGGCGCTGCTGGCTCCGACCACTGTCCTCGCGCAGCAGCACTTTCACGTTTTTCGCGAGCGGCTGACGAATTTTCCGGTGGTCGTCGAAATGCTTTCGCGATTCGTCGACGATGAGTCGCAGGCTCGAACCGTCGACGGCATCAAGGCCGGCCAGGTCGACATCGTGATCGGAACCCATCGCTTGCTTCAGCGTGACGTGCGCTTCAAGCGGCTGGGCCTGTTGATCGTCGACGAGGAGCACCGATTCGGAGT
Organism: Candidatus Dormiibacterota bacterium; assembly: GCA_035538475.1. Lineage (GTDB taxonomy): Bacteria > Chloroflexota > Dormibacteria > Dormibacterales > Dormibacteraceae > 40CM-4-65-16. Next base: position 1,260 of record DATLKH010000180.1, read on the forward strand.
CATGCAAAAGGAGCGGCTCAAGAAGCTGCGCACGCAGCTCGACGTGCTGTCACTTTCCGCGACACCGATTCCGCGCACCCTGCACATGGCGGTGGGCGGGATCCGAGACATGAGCGTCATCCAGACTCCGCCCGAGGAGCGTCAGCCGATCAAGACGTACGTCACCGCTGACGATGACGAGCTGATCAAAGAGGCGATCGGTCGCGAGCTGCAGCGCGGAGGGCAGGTCTATTTCGTCCACAACCGCGTGCGCACGATTCAGAAGGCAGCGGAGCGCATCCGGCGCCTGGTTCCGAACGCGCGGATCGTCGTGGGCCACGGCCAGATGTCGGAGGACGAGCTGGCTTCGGTGATGGTCGATTTCGAGGCCGCCAAGTACGACGTCTTGGTGTGCACCACGATAATCGAGTCAGGCCTCGACATTCCCAACGTCAACACGATTCTCGTCGAGCGATCGGATCGCTTTGGCCTGGCGCAGCTCTACCAGCTGCGCGGCCGCGTGGGCCGCTCGGGACGCCGCGCATACGCGTACTTTCTCTACGACCCACGCCGATCGCTGACCGAGCAGGCCGACAAGCGACTCGACGTCATCTCAGGGCTGCACGAGCTCGGCCAGGGATTCAAGATCGCACTCCGCGACCTCGAGATTCGCGGGGCAGGCAACATGCTGGGCACGGAGCAGCACGGTGCGATCGCCGCGGTTGGATTCGAGATGTACCTGCAGATGCTGCAGAGCGCCGTCGTGAAGCTGCGCAAAGGCGGTGAGGAAGAGGCTGTAGCCGACGTGCTGTCGACGCAGGAGATGAATCTCGACCTGCCGCTCGACCACTTCATCCCGCGGTCATACATCCGCGACGAGAAGCTGCGGCTGGGTGCATATCGGCAGCTGGCGGCCGCCGAGGACGAGGCCGCGCTCGACTCGATGCTCCGATCGCTGAGAGATCGCTACGGGACCGGTCCGGTGCAGCTCGACAACCTGGCTTATTCGCTGCGCGTGAAGTTGAAAGGCCGGCGGATGGGACTGCGCGCCGTGGTTGCGGAAGGGCACGACATCGTGATCCGCGTCGATCCGGAACGGTTTCTCGATGTGGAGCAGCTCTCTCGGCGCATGGCCGGCCGGATTGCAATCAGTCCGAACAGGATCAAGCTGCGCCGTCAGGGCGAGGACTGGAAGGATCAGCTGATGACGCTGCTGGATGACATGTCGGAGCTTTACGGCGTCGGGCCGAGCCCGGCGGCGATCTCGCGGTAATGTCTGGCGCAGTGAGCGGAGACAAGCCCTATCGCGACGGCATCACCGCGATTTTCGACGTCGTGCACCGGCTGCGCCAACCTGACGGCTGTCCATGGGACCGGGAGCAGACGCACGAATCGCTCCGTCCTTATTTGCTGGAGGAGACATACGAGCTGCTCCAGGCGCTCGACTCGGGCGACCAGGCCAAGACGATGGAAGAGCTCGGCGATCTGCTGCTGCAGGTCGCGATGCATGCGGAGATCGCCTCTCAAGAGGGCCGGTTCGATGCCGCTCAGGTCTCCGAGGCCGTGGCGGCCAAGATGGTCAAGCGACATCCGCATGTCTTCGGCACCGCGTCAGTGGCGAATGCGGAAGAGGTGCTGCGCAACTGGGAGCATCAGAAGATCCACGAAGCGCGCACGGCCGGTGACGATCAATCGGTCGTCGACCGAGTGCCCGCGACGCTCCCGGCGCTGGCCTGGACGCTGGGCTTGCAGAAACGCGCGGCGCGGGTCGGATTCGAGTTCGCTTCGCCGGCGGCGGCAGCGGAGTCGGTGGTCGAGGAGGCGCGAGAGCTTGCGGCTGAAGACGACCACGCGAAAGCCTTCGACGAGATGGGCGATTTGCTTTTCGCCATCGTCTCGCTGGCGCGCAGCATGAAGATCAACCCCGAGGATGCGCTGCGAGTGGCGGGTGAGCGCTTCCGCAGCAGGTTTGCAGCGACCGAGGCCG
>DATLKH010000181.1:0-10203 GCA_035538475.1 Candidatus Dormiibacterota bacterium
GGAACACCGGTCGGCTGAACCGCGGGGGCTGATGGCTGCGGGGTCGCAACCGCGGTCGGGAGCGGAGTCGGCTGAAGAGACGGAACAGAAGGTGTCGGCACAGGCAAGCCCACGACCGGTGGTGGCGTGGGCAGTGATGGCAACACCGGCGTCACCAGAAAGCCGGCGACCACAAGCAGCGCCAACTCGGCCATCCGCGGCCAGAACTTCTTGATATTCACCTCACCCCGAGCCCCGGTCGGCGAACTCATTATCAACCACGATCCGCCGCCAGGTCCTATTCTGCTTGTGTGGGGGTGGACATGGAACGCGCCTTGGGCGCGCTGCGTGACTTCACACGCCGGGACATCCTGCTCCGCTTTTATGCGGACCGCAAAGCGCGCAGTGTCGAGGACGTCGCGCGCGAAGTCGGCATTCATCGCTCGGTCGCCTTCGATCATCTCGAGCGCCTCGTCGGCCTCGGCTACCTGGAGGTCGGCCACCGCCGAGGTCTGCCTGGAAAGCCCGCGAAGATCTACAAGCTCGTCGGTGGCCCCGTGCAGATCAGCCATCCGATGCGCCGCTACGACGTCATCGCCGAGGCGCTCGCCAACGCGTTCGACGAGCTCGGCGACATCGGCAGCCATGCAGTCCGCCGTGCCGGCCGCCTGTACGGGATGTCCATGGCCGTGCCCGAGGCCAAATCTCGTCACGCGGCGCTCGAGCCCATGCTCGAGATGGGCGCCGAGTACGACCTCAGCAAAGGCGACATCGTCGAGTGCACCAACTGCCTTTTCGCCGAAGTCTGCCGGCGCGCGCCGGTGATCTGTCGCTTTCACGCCGGGCTGCTCGAAGGCTTGCTGCATGTCACCGAGCCACAGGACTCCGTCAAAGTCCTCGGCTTCCGCGACCCTTACGGCTGCGCGTACATGGTCGAAGAACAGTTCCAAGAGCAACCGCTGGAAGCGCAAGCGCAGTAACCTCGCCTCCGATTGAGGCTCGTCGCGGAGTCGTTTGCGTGGCCGTTTCGCGGTGCGTGGCCGGCGAGATGGCTGATCGGAATGGTCCTTGTCCTGTTGCTGCCCGTGCTCTTCGTTCCACTGCTCGGCTATGCGATCGCCGCGACGCGGGCGGCCGAGCTCTCCGAAACTCCGGGTCCTCCGCCGTGGCGGATCTCCGGCCGACTGCTCTCGGACGGATTCTGGACTTCGCTTGCGGTCGCGGTCACGGTTTTGCCGTTTGCCCTGTTGCTCAATCCACTGGCGGCCGGCCTCAATGCCGCGCACATCTGGAGCGCATCCGATGCGGCACTTGCATCGATCCATTCACATGTGCTGGCTTTCCTGATCCTTGCCTTGCCATGGGGACTTTTGACGCTGATCGTGATGCCGCATGCGACCGCTCGCTTTGCGGCGAGCGGCAAGCCGGCAGATCTCTTCAACTACGCGGCCTCCTGGCGCGACGTGTCGCGAGACTTCGTCAGCTGGAACATCGCAGCCGCGGCAATCGTGACGGCGTGGATCGTGGGCCTGGCTTGCGCAGGCCTGCTGTGCGTGGGCATCTTGCCCGGCGTGTTCTACGCCATCCTTGTGAGCGCACATGCCGCCGCCACGCTCCACCCACAAGATCCGAGTGCATCCGCTCGGTGAGACTGCACTTCTGGCGGAGCTGGGAAGCCGTCTCGACACCGGGCTGAACACGCGCGCGATCGCGCTGGCAGCCGCGCTGAAAAAACGCCGCGATGTCCGCCAGGCCACCGCCGGTTACGCAAGCGTCACGGTGAATTTCGATCCCGACCAGATCACGTTCGAGGCGCTCTCGGCCTCGATCAACCGGCTGGCAAGGAAGCGGCCGCCGATGGAAGAGCCCGGCCGGCTTCACCGCATCCCCGTGCGCTACGACGGCCCAGATCTTGAAGCCGTCGCCGAACGTCTTGGACTCCGCGTGCAGCACGTGGTCCAGCTCCATTCAAAACCCATCTATCGGGTGTTCCTGGTCGGGTTTGTTCCCGGATGGGCGTACATGGGACCGCTGCCCGAAGAGCTCGAGCTTCCGCGCCTCGAGGCGCCGCGCAAGCAGGTGCCCGCGGGTTCAGTGGCAATTGCCGGCCGCCAGACGGGCATCTATCCGCTCGCGGTGCCAGGTGGCTGGCATCTGATCGGCCGCACCGCGGTCAAGCTCTTCTTTCCGGATCGCGATCCTCCGAGCCTGTTTCGCGCCGGCGACCGTGTGAAATTCTTCGCCGCCGATGGATGAGGTCTTGAAGGTCGAAGAGCCGGGCCTTTTGACCACGATCCAGGATCTCGGCAGGCCGCATGCCGTTGCGTCGGGCGTCCCGCCCGGCGGCGCAATGGATCGATTCGCGCACAATGCCGCGAATCTCATCGCCGGCAACGAGATGAGCGCCGCAACTCTCGAGTGCACGGTGCGCGGACCGCGGCTGACCGCGATCACCGAATGCGTCATCGCCGTCACTGGCGCCGACTTCGCGATTCGAATCAATGGCCACGAGGCACCGATGTGGAGCGCGATCGCTCTCGATTCAGGCGACGAGCTGGCCTTCGGCCCTCGCCGCGCCGGAGCCCGCGCCTACATCGCGATTGCCGGCGGCGTTGCCGGTGACCGGTGGCTCGGCTCGCTCTCGACGTACTTGATGGTCGGGCAGGGCGGAATGGGCGGGCGCCCGCTGGCGGCGGGCGATGTGATCTCAACGGCGGTTCCGGCCGAATCACGTGTTCAGAGCGGATCCATGCCGCTGGCGCTGCGACCCACTTATTCCGATCACACGCTGCGGGTGATCGGCGGACCGCATCTCTCCCGGCTGACCAGCGAGAGACGCGCGCAGCTCTTCGGTTCGGTCTTCACGCTGGCGCCTGATTCGAACCGGATGGGATACCGCCTCGATGGACCTCGCCTCGAAGTGGCCGGCCCCGAGCTCCTGTCTTTTGGCCTCGTCGCCGGTTCAGTGCAGCTTCCGAGCGGAGGGCAGCCGATCCTGCTCATGGCCGATCATCAGACGGCGGGCGGATATCCAGTGGTTGCGGTCTTGGTCAGCGCGTCGATGCCGGTCGCGGCACAGCTGCTGCCCGGCGATGAGCTGCGATTCGAAGAGATCGACCTGGAAACTGCGCTGCGGCTGCGCGCGGATCAGCGCGCGGCTCTGGCTTCGATCAGGTGATTGATCCAACCGATGTGCTCGGCGTAGTGACCGTACGTATTGCCGGCCACCCAATCGATCACCGGCTGATCTCCGCCTGGTGAGGGTTTCGGATCGTTTGGCTGGTAATGGTTGTACGGCAGCTGCAGCTCCTCGTCCGACAGGTGGCTGAGAACCGTGATCAGCCTTGCATGCGTCTCGCGAAAATGTGCGAGCGCTTCTTCAGGAGACTCGTCTTTGTGGGCCGACCAGACGGCGGCGTTGATGGCATCGGTGTCACTCAAACCCGGCGCACCCATCGCGCCTGCGCGGTCGGCGCCCTGCAGAAGCGCGATCAGCGAGATCTCCCAGGCGGCGATGTGAATCAGATGGTCTTTGACCGCCCACCCGTCATCCGCCGCCAGCATCAATCCCCGTGGTCCCAGCGAATCGATGACCGCGTTGAGCTTCTCCCATTCGGAATCGATTTGATGGAGAACGCCGTTCTCTGCGCTCATGCGGATCCAGCGATCTTTTTGGCTTCCTCGATCACAGCGTCGTAATCCGGCTGAGGCTGCTCGCGCGCCGATTGCCAGGTCCACCGGATGACGCCCTCCCGGTCGACGATGAAAATCGAGCGCCTGGCCATGCCCGTGTAGCCGGCGACATCGTCTCGCCGAACGCCGTAGTCGGTCACCATCTTTCGCTCGAAATCACCGATTAGGTCGTACGGCAGCCCGCCAAGCTCTTTGGCAAAGGCCTCGTGTGAGAAGACCGAGTCGACGCTGATGCCGTAGATGCCAATCTGGTTTTTGACCGCCTCGTCATTCCGCGACCGAAACTCGGTCAGCTCTGTCCTTCAACCACCAGTGAAATCGAGCACGTAAAAAAGAAAGATGACCGCGCGCCATTTCGTGAGCGCGTCTTTGAGCGTGAGCTCTTGACCACCGGTGGTGGGCAGCTTGAAATCCGGCGCTTTCTCACCGACTTGCAGCACTCGAAAAATTCTAGGAGGCTCGGGTTTCGAGCACGTACCAGCCGGAGCGGTTGGCTCCTGTGATTTCGTAGCCCGCGTCCAGCGCATCGGTGAATGCATGGCGCAATGCAAGGCGCCACTCCCGCGCCAGTCCTCGGTCATGCCGCCGCAGCTCGACGATGTCCTCAGGTACCCGACACATAAGGACGCGCGAGCTTCCACGTGAAGTCTTCAGAGACGGCCGGTGCTCTGCGTCCGGCTCGAGCATGATCTCTGCGTGCAGCGATTGCAGGTCTGGCTCTTTCGGTTGTCCCGCCGCGGCTGCTTCGGCTTGCGATGAGTCGAGCTGCCATCGGATCAACAGGCGATCGGACTCCTCGCCGGCATTGATCTCGTCGCCCATCACGCCGTAGACGTTGGCCATGTATTCGGCCGCGCGTGCACCGAGCTTGGTCAGGTTGAAGTACGCATTGCGCCGCACGAGCGGATCGGTCGTCCACTCGATGATCGTCACACCGCGGTCGAGACACCACCGCCGTTGGTGCTGCTTGAGCTCGAATCCAAGGCCGCGCGCTTCGCTGTCCGGGAGCACGCCGAGGATGTGGGAGTGCAGGTGAGTGTCGTCTGGGAGGCCTCCGAACCAACCCACGAGGCCTCCGACCAGGCGGCCGTCCCGAAACGCGCCGGTGACGTAATTCCGTGAATGCGCGAGCGCCTTCAAAACCTCGGCGCTGACCGGCGGATCGCCCGGCCGGCCCCAGATCACGGCGAAGAGCTCCGCCAGCGCACGCAAGTCATCGATGTCGCGCAGCTCGCGGATGTCGACAGCCACGCTAAGCCTTTTTGAGCGGCCTGGTCTCAATCCGCGCGTCGCGCAGCGCCTGGCGCACGGATTGGGCGATCTGTCCCGCGCCCTTGGTGTCGCCGTGGATGCAGATCGTGTCGAAGCGACCGGACCGGGCGAGGCGCACCGCCTGTTCGGCCGCGGTTGCTGGGTCCAGCACCGCACCGGCTTGGCTTCGCGGTGCGAGGCTTCCGTCGGGCAGCATGAGTCGATCGGCAAAACCTTCTCGGTACGCCGGGATTCCGGCGCGAGTCGCAGCGGCGACGATCTCGAAGTCGGGCTGACCGACCACTCCGACGCGATGCGACTTCGCCACCCGCACCAGGGCTTCGGCCACCGCCGGATCGCGCTGGCAGCGGTGATAGAGAGCTCCGTGCGGCTTGATGTAAGCGATGGGCGCGACGGCGGCGAGGGCGGCGACCTGAAATGCGATGAGCGCCTCTATCTCTTGCGCGGACATCGATCGCTCGATGCGACCAAATCCCGCCCGATCGTCGTATCCAGGGTGCGCGCCGACCTCCACGCCCAGAGCGAGGCAGCGCCGCGCGGTTGCGATCGCGATCGAGGCCGATCCCGCGTGCACTCCACAGGCCACATTTCCGCTGTCGACCTGGTTGACGATGGCTTCATCCTCACCCGCCCCTTCGCCGATGTCAGCGTTGAGATTCATGTCGCGTATGTCCGTGCAAGAGCTGGATCGCGTGCCCGAGCACAGGCATCACTGCCTCGAGCGATTCCGTCGCGCCGTTCATGCTTCCGGGCAGGTTGAGGATCAGCGAGTGACCGCGCACGCCGGCCAGGCTGCGTGAGATGGCGGCCATCGGCGTTGTGCCCGCGCGGCGCATCAATTCGCCCAGGCCTGGAACTTCGTAATCGAGCAGCAGCGTGGTCGCTTGTGGTGTCACGTCACGCGGTCCGAGCCCGGTTCCGCCCGTGGTGACGACGAGATCGGCTCCGGCCACGACGGCCGCGACGATGGCGTCGGTTATGCGGTCCTTCGAATCCGGCACGACCTCAGGTTCGGAGACTTCGAACTCAGCCGCTCTCAGAAGATTGGCCAGCGCCGGTCCGCTCTTGTCCTCGCGCTTTCCCGCCGAAACGCCATCGCTGACCGTGATGACGTGTGCGCGATGCGTCAATCCTTCCTGACCCACGTGCCCGAGCGACCGCCGGACTTCTCCAGCAAGCGCACGTTCTCGATGTAGACGCCGCGTTCGACGCCCTTCGTCATGTCGATGAGCGTCAAGCCCGCGACCGCCGCCGCGGTCAAAGCTTCCATCTCGACCCCGGTCTGGCCGACCACCTTGACGCGCGCAAGCACACGCACGCCATCGTCGAGGAATTCGAAATCGACCTCGACGTTGGTGATCGGGAGCGGATGACAGAGCGGAATCAGCTCCGACGTGCGTTTGGCGGCCATGATCCCGGCGACCCGCGCGACCTGGAGGGCGTCGCCTTTCGGAGTGCCCTCGCGCACCGCACGCACAGTGTCCGGCGCCATGCGCACGACCGATTCGGCGAGGGCCTCCCGCGCCGTCGTGGCCTTTTCGGACACATCGACCATCCGTGCGGAACCCTTCTCATCGAGGTGCGTGAGCCGCTTCGCCATCGCGTTCAGGATATGCGCATGCCCCGCACGGAGGGCGTCCTCTTCGACTACGGCAGGACGCTGGTCACGTTCGAATACCCGACCGATGATCTGCTGCAAGTGCTGCGTGACTTTCGGCCGCGCATCGAGGCGGCGCTCGGCGTGCCGGCGCCCGAGGCGGAAAAGATCCTGCATGACGTGCTCCTTCCGCTCGAGGAGTTTGTCAATAGCCAGAGCGAGGACGAGGTCGACTACATGGACGTCTATCGCGGCACTTGGGAGCGAGCGGGACTGCGACTGCCGGATGGCCTTCTCCATGAGATCCTCGATGCCGAGCAGCTCTGCTGGGATCGCGCGATTCGCGTCGATCCAGAGGCGACCGAAATTCTCCAATGGTTGGGAACGCGTGGAATCAAGCGCGGGCTTTGCTCAAATGCATCGTTCCCGCCCGCGATGATGCGACGGCAGGTTGAAAGCAACGGCATCGCCGACCTGATGGACGCGATCGTCTTTTCGAGCGAGGTCGGGTACCGAAAGCCTGCACCGGACCTGTATCGCGCGGCGCTGGATGCGTTGGGCATACCAGCGGCACAGACTCTCTTTGTCGGTGATCGAGTGCGCGAGGACTACGAAGGTCCGCGAGCTCTGGGGATGCAGGCGGTCGTTTGCACGCAGCATGCGGAAGAAAGGCCGCCCGACGGCGTGCCGACCATTGACTCACTCAACCAGCTGCGCACCCTGTTGTGAACGAACCAAAAAAGCGTCCTGGATTCTGGTGGATGTTGTTTTACGGACGTCAGCGGCGTGGATTCCCTTTTCTGCTGATCGCCATGCTCGTGGTCATCGTGGCGCTCGCGTTCGGTTTCGCCAATCCGCAAGCCGCAGAGTTTGCGCGCGACTACTTGGGGTTGCTCTTCATCGTGCTGCTCGCCGGAGCGGTCCTGGTGGCGTTTTTAGCCGTGGTCCGTCCGCGCCCGCGACCCTGAGCCGCGCGCGCTGCGATCAGAGCCGCGGCCGCGCCTGCTCCCACTCCGTTGTCGATGTTCACGACAAGCAGTCCCGTGGAACACGACTGCAGCATCGTGTTGAGGCTGCTTCACCGGCGCCGCCGCGACCGTAGCCGGTCGAGACCGGCAGGCCGATCACGGGCGCATCGACCAGGCCCGCGATCAAACCGGGCAGCACGCCGTCCATACCCGCGGCCACGACGAGCACGTCTGCGCCCCATTCGAGCATCGAAGAAAGCGGACCGACGAAGCGATGAAGCCCGGCGACTCCGAGATCGGCCTCGAGCCGCGCTTCAAGTCCGCAGGCCTCGATCACCATCCGCGCCTCGTCCGCGACCGGCAGGTCTGACTTGCCGGCGGTCAGGATTCCGACCTTCCCGGCCACGACCTCAGGTTCGAAGCCGGCTCGCGCGATGCGAGCAGATGCCTGGTAAGGGATCACCCTCATTTCGGCCTGTGCTGCCGCTTCCTCCAGCGCCGAGCGATGCGCGTCCGTCATGCGGCTGATCAAGCCCTGACCCTGGCGCACGGCCATCGCAACCGCCAGCCGCGCCGCTTGCTGGGGCGATTTTCCGGGAGCCAGCACGACTTCGGGAATTCCGCGTCGGAGATAACGGCCCAGGTCGAGTCGCGCGCGACCGGCCAGCTCGTTCAGCTGGATCTGCCTCAGCTCGGCGATGGCCTCGTCCTCGCTGAGCTCGCCCGCAACCAGGCGGCGCAGCACTTCTCTCATAGCCCGAGGAGAACTTGGCGCATGCGCTGCCAGTGCGTTCCGGCCCAGTAGATCCGCCCGCAGTCGGGGCATTCCGAATAGCGCGACTGCGTCTGGCGGACGTAAGGCGGCACCCGCTCGGCGACCACTGCCGGCAGTCGAGATTCGAGCTCGGAGTTGCATTCGATGCAGCGTGTGAGTGCTTCTTTGAGCTCGAGGCCAAGCTCGGAAAAGACCTGCCGCAGCTGCTTGGTCACATCGTCGTCCCGAATCAAGATCGCGCGGACCACGCCCGTCTGGATGACCCGGCGCTTGGTCAGGTCGCGGTCTCTGGTGAGCAGGACCCGGTTTTCGGCGGCGGCTTCGCGCACCAACTCCGAATCGTCGATCCGGGCGTGGTACGAAGCGTCATAGCCGAGGGCGCGGAGCCACCGCGCGAGGCGTCCGACGTTGCAGTCAGCGAGAAACCGGGGCTTCAATGGGTCCCATCTTAGAATCGCGGACATGGCCTCCCTGGAGCAGTTGATGGCGAAGCTTCAGACGGAAGCGAGCGGCTGCTATTCGTGGTCGAACGGCCCTGGCGACAGGTACGCGGCCCACAGCCACAGCTACGAGAAGGTCCTTTACTGCGTCGACGGGTCGATCACGTTCGCGCTCGAGGGCGAAGGCAAGCAGCTCGAACTCAAGCCCGGCGATCGCATGGTCCTGTCGGCTGGAACGGTGCATTCGGCGGTGGTCGGATCAGCCGGCTGCACCTGCATCGAGGGTCATCGTTGACCCGAGGATCAGGGCGTAATATGGGCCGCGAGCCATGAACATCATCGAGTTCATCAAAGATCGGGCCCGCTTTTACAACTGCCCGGTCTGCGGCCGGAGCCTCAAAGGCTGCGAAGTTCACGTGCTCAGCCACGAAGACGAGCGCTTCCACATTCAAGTCACATGCGCCCAGTGCCAGGTCACGTTCATCGTGGTCCTGGCGATCGCGGGCGCGGCCGTCGACGAGATCGACAGCATCGAGCCGAAAGAAAAAGCGGCGCCGGTCCCCGAGCCCATCAGCGTGGACGAGATCCTCGACCTGCATCTCTATCTCAAGGGCTTTCAAGGCACCCTCAAAGAGCTGATCCACCAGCCGGATCACACTCGCTAGTCACACCGGTTCAGCGCCGGTGAGCCGGATTTTTCTCGACGACGCAGGATCCGCCCCACTGCTCCCAGAAGTTCGCAACGTTCTGCGCGCAGGTGTCAGCGAAGGCAATCCGTCGAGCCCGCACACTGAAGGACGCGCGGCACGTGCACAGCTTGACGCGATGCGCGATGCGGTTGCTGCCGCCACGGGGTTCGGGCGCACTGAAATCACATTCGTCTCGTCCGGCACTGAAGCCGTCAACCTTGCGATCTTTGGCGCGGCGGCGCGGCTCCCAAACAGTGGTCGGATCCTGACGTGGGCGGCCGAGCATCAAGCGGTGCTCGGCGCCGTGCGTCGCTTGCAATCGCTTGGACGCGAAGTCGTGATCGCACCAGTCGACCGATTCGCCTGTGTGGATCTCGACGCGATCACGCCCGGTACGGCGCTGGTCTCGGTGGGGCTGGCCAATAACGAAGTCGGCACCGTTCAAAGAGTCGACGAAGTCATCGCGCGAGCCCATCATGTCGGCGCTTTGGTTCACGTCGATGCGTGCCAGGGGCCGCGCTGGATTCCGATTCCAAGCGGCGCCGACCTCATGTCATTCAGCGGTCACAAGCTCGGCGCTGGCCGGGGAGGAATGTTGTTCGTGCGTGACGGCGTGCGCATCGATCCTCTTCTTTATGGCGGTCCGTAGGAATGGAGCAGGCGGGCGGGGCATGAAGACTTGCTCGCCGCGGTCGCCCTTGCCGCGGCGTTCGGCGTTGTGACCTCAGACCTGCGCGATCGCAGAGCCAAGATTGCCGAGGGCCAGGGTCGGACGCTGCGGGAGACGCTC
>DATLKH010000182.1:0-4183 GCA_035538475.1 Candidatus Dormiibacterota bacterium
TGATTTGAGGGGGTGCTGAAATCGATCGACCCGGCGACCGGCCGGGAGCTCGCCTCTTTCCCTGAGCTGGACGAGGCCGGGATCGATAGGACAGTCGGGAGGGCCTGGTCCGTGCGCCACGAGTGGCGCGACGCTGGACTCGAGATAAGGACCGCGCTTCTGCGCTCTGCCGCGGGAGTCCTACGCGCGGAGAAGCCACGCTTTGCCGCGCTGCTCACAGCCGAGATGGGCAAGCCGATCGTCGAGGCCGAAGCAGAGATCGAGAAATGCGCCTGGACCGCCGGCTGGTTCGCTGACAACGCGGCGCGGCTGCTGGCTGACGAGCCGATCGAGAGCAACGCGAGCGAGAGCTATGTCCGTTTTCAACCAATGGGGGTCGTCCTGGCCGTCATGCCCTGGAACTTCCCGTTCTGGCAGGTCCTGCGAGCCGCCGTACCGGCAATGGCGGCGGGCAATGTCGTGCTGCTGAAGCATTCTTCGAATGTGCCGCAGTCGGCGCTCGCGATCGAGGAGATGTTTCGCGAAGCAGGCTTCCCGGAAGGCGTGTTTCAGACTCTTCTCATCGGCTCGGGGTCCCTGGAGCGGATCATCGACGACGAGCGCGTTGCCGGTGTCACGTTGACCGGCTCCGACCGCTCGGGTGCGCAGTTGGCGACGGCGGCCGGCAAAGCGCTGAAGAAGGCGGTGCTCGAGCTCGGAGGATCCGATCCATTCATCGTCCTGGCCGACGCCGACATCAACGCTGCGGCGAGTGTGGCCTGCCGCGCACGCAACCAGAACAACGGCCAGAGCTGCATCGCGGCCAAGCGCTTCATCGTCGAGGAAGCCGTGGCGGATGAATTCGAGGGGCGCTTTACGGCTGCCGTCGCAGGATTGAAAGTGGGCGATCCGATGGACCGTTCCAACCAGGTCGGGCCGCTGGCCCGCGCGGACTTAGTGGACGATCTCGAGCGTCAGGTGGACGAGTCGGTGCGAATGGGGGCGCGCCCTCTGGTCGGTGGAAAGCGCATCGCGGGCTCAGGCAACTACTTCGCGCCTACCGTGCTGACCGACGTTGGTTCGGGCATGCCCGTGTACCGCGAGGAGACTTTCGGCCCGGTTGCGGCCGTGATACGCGTCCGAGACCCCGAGGAGGCCGTGCGCGTGGCCAACGACACCGCCTACGGCTTGGGGTCAAACGTTTGGACCGGCAATGTCGAGCGCGGCAAGCGGATCGCGGAGCACATCGAGGCGGGGCAGGTCTTCATCAACGGCATGGTCGCCTCTGACGCGCGTCTGCCTTTTGGGGGCGTGAAGCGCTCGGGCTATGGGCGCGAGCTGTCCGGCTACGGGATCAAAGAGTTCACCAACATCCAGACGATCTGGGTTGGTCCGGCCAAGACCGACGGTCAGGGCACGCAGTCTGCGCCGCCACGCGCCGACTAACGCAGATTACGAGCTCGCGCCGACCGTCTGAGTCGCGGGGGCTTCGGGGGGCGGGCTGACCTTGGTCACGGGAGCGATGTGGTTCGCCTTGTGCGTCTTGAGGAACTTGCGAGCCATCACCGAATAGCTGTCGCGCAGCGCGCGATGGATGTCGAGGCCAAGGCTGCGCGCCATGTCAGGCAGTGCGGTTTCCGGACCTTCGAGCTCGACAAACCATCCGTACTCGAGCACGTCGAGTGTGATCGCGATCTCGTCGAGGCGCCACATCGCTCGCTGCTTCGGGTAGGACCAGCCGACGCGGAACCCAAGCTGCTGCAGTAGATCAAGCGTCGCATGCGCATCCGCGACCTCGACCTCAGTCTCTTCGCGGCTCTTCACCCCGCCTTGGAAAGTGGCGGGTCCTTTCGCGGTCAAGAATCCCCTAGGGCCTCCGTCGAGCACGCGCAGCCGCAGCGTCGTATTGCGCGTCGACTTGCCGGGACCGTTGAATCGGTAGTTCTCTTCTTTGTAGTGTCCGACCAACTTCGCGCCGCGCTTGCGGAGCACTGCGCGGAGCTTGGCGTGATCCACGGGTCCGGAGACTCGGAACTTGAGCTCTGACTCGATGGTCCGGTCTCGGAGCGGGCGAATGCGGCGGCCTCTGGGCACGCCCATAAGCTAAGCGATCAGGCGACGTTCTTTCGGATTCTGTACAGCGAGCTGATCACCGCCGTGCACTCGTCCTCCACGTAGTCCAGCCCCGCGGATTCCGCAATCCGCCGCGCCTCCTCTGAGCGGATGTCCAGCTGCAGCCATAGAGCCCTGGCCCCAATCGCCACCGCCTGTCGCGCAATCGCGGGCGCGTCGGCCGCCGGCCGGAAGACGTCGACCAGGTCCACCGGCACAGGCACATCCAGCAGCGATCGATACACGCGCTCGCCGAACAGCGTGTCGGCATAGGGATTGATCGGAATGATCTTGAAGCCGCGCCGCTGCAGGCCGGCAGGCACCGATCCGCCCGCTTTGTTGGAGTCGCGTGAAGCGCCGACGACGGCGATCGTGCGCGTTCGCTCGAGGACCTCTTGCGGGCTCCTGCTCACGTAATCAGCAAGCCGCGCGGTCGCGTGGATATTCCACGGCTTCGGCGATGCGCTAGGCGTGCTGGGCGCAGGCGAACCGTTCCAGAAGCATCAGACTCAAGGCACCCTCTTGCTGCGGCCGAGTCGCAAGAAGTGGTCGCTCATGATCCTGGGCGCCGCAGCGCTGGTCGCCGCGTGCCTTTTCCTGGCAGTCAGTGAGCAAGGCGCTTTCTCCAGGATCGTGGGTTGGTTTGGAGTGATCTTCTTTGGGCTCGGCGGTTTGGCCGCGGTAGCCAATTTGACCACTAAGAGTTTCCTGATGCTGACAGCAGGGGGATTCGCGGTTCGCGGGTTGGGCCGCCAGTACACCACACGATGGTGTGACGTCGAGGGATTCTGGTCAGTGCGGCCTCCGAGCATCTATCCCATTTCGAAGATGGTGGTACAACTTCGCCTGAGTACCCACGGCTGCCGCAGGTGCGACGGATTGGACGTGCGATCGCGGGTTATGAAGCTGGACTACCCGACACATACGGAATGAAAGCCGACGACCTCGCCGCCCTCATGAACGACTGGCGCGCGCGATACGCAAGCTGACATCATCCTGACC
Organism: Candidatus Dormiibacterota bacterium; assembly: GCA_035538475.1. Classification (GTDB taxonomy): domain Bacteria; phylum Chloroflexota; class Dormibacteria; order Dormibacterales; family Dormibacteraceae; genus 40CM-4-65-16. Next base: position 3,094 of record DATLKH010000182.1, read on the forward strand.
CTTCAACGCTGCTCGCACCTGTGCAACGACGGGATCTGGTCTGCCGTACAGGTCGGCAGCCGTGAAGCGCAGTATCCGGTAACCAGCCGCGACTAGGCCGTTTTGTCTCCGGTTGTCAACGACGAGCCGCTCACGGTGATTGCTCCCGTCGAACTCGATCACAAGGTTGGCGCAGGGGTAATAGAGGTCAGCGCGACCGAGGAAGCGTCCGATGTCATCGCGGAGCTCCGTCTGGACTTCCGGCGTCGGTAGACCAGAGCTGATCAGCAGCCATCGAAGTCGCGTCTCCATCGGCGATTCAGCTGGCGCAGCCAACGGGTGAAAACGACCCAGACCTAGCCGGAGAGCCTCATCAGCAAGCACGACCAGCTCGGCTTCTGGCAATCGCCGGGAGAGGCCGCGGAACGTCCTGGCGAGATTGGTCGCTCGCAAGCCGCGGACGACAGAGACTTCAGATAAATCGCCCTGGTGGACGACGAGGTTCATCCCAGACCGCACGTCCGAAGTCGAGCTGACCAAGATCTCGATTGGGTGGCAAGGATCAACATCGAGACGGTAGAGCCAAGCTGCGCTCAAGCCCGCAAACGCGGCGTCGGGTGGCAAGCGCCGCCGCCAGGCATCGAGCAGGCGCCAAGTGTCATCGGTGAGTCCGCACCAGCTATAAATCTCTCTCCCGATCCGCCGCCACGACTTTCCGCGAAGAGCGCTCAGCGATAGTCCAGCAGCCCTCGCTTCCTTGAGCGTGAACGGGCGCCCTTTCAGCACGGCAGGCACTCGCGGGGTGCGACCCATTGCACCAGCTTGGTGGCTCATCACCCGAATGCCAACCCCGCCCGTTAATTCCGCCTTTTTCCGCCACGAGATGCGAAACCAGGTGCGCGATTCCGCGTGTTTCCGCCGATAAAGGCGGAATCCGGGTTTTAGGCGGCTTCGATCTTCGGCATGGCAGCCGGTTCGAGGGCGAACTTCAGCACGTCCTCGACCCTGCTCGCCAGGTGGAACGCCATCGCCTTGCGCACCGCCTCCGGCACATCGTCGATGTCCTTCTCGTTGCGCTGCGGCAGGATGACTTCCTTCAATCCCATGCGGT
>DATLKH010000183.1:0-1628 GCA_035538475.1 Candidatus Dormiibacterota bacterium
CGTTGTCAGCCCGCTCGAAATCGACCGTGCGCGCGCCCAGGCACACGTCAAGGAAGTGATCGAGGATCGCGACGTGTACGCCTCGCAGGCATGGGCGCGCCACGCGGCGAGGATGCTGCGCGAGCGCGGCATCTCAGACGCCCGGGTCTCGCCCAATCTGCGCGCGCTTCATCTCGAGAACCTGCGCGCCGAAGGCCTGGACGTCGAAATCGATCGCGAGCTTTTCGTGGCCGAGCGCAGGCACAAAACCGAGACAGAAGCTATAGCGATTCATGAGGCTCAGCGCGCCGCCGAGGCGGCGGTCGTGGAGGTGGTGCGCGAGCTCGCCAAAGCCGAGATCCGTAAAGGCTTGCTCTGGACCAATGGGACTCCGCTCACGACCGAGCGCCTTTACGCACGTGCCCAGATGGCGCTCGGAGAGCTGGGATACACGTGCCCAGACATGATCATCGCCGGCGCTCCGCGCAGCGCCATCCCACACGACAAAGGTGAGGGCCAGATCGCGGCCAACGCGCCAATCGTGATCGACATCTTTCCGACAAGTCGCGCCAGCCATTACAACGGAGACCTGACCCGCACGATCGTCGTGGGCGAGATCTCAGACGACGTCAGACGAATGCACGCGGCGGTGCTCCAGGCGCTCGATGCCGGCATCGAATCGATCAGCGCGGGCGTCTCCGGAAAAGAAGTCCACACCAACGTGTGCCAGGTGCTGCTCGACCGCGGTTTCGGCACCACGACGCCGGGATTCGAAGGCCCGGATGGCGTGGCGAAGATGAACCACAGCACCGGTCACGGGGTTGGTCTGGACGTGCACGAGGAGCCCGGTGTGAGGTTCGCTGCGACCGGGCCGCTCGCCGATGGCGACGTGGTCACGGTCGAACCCGGCCTTTATCTGGTCGGCTTCGGCGGAGTCCGGATCGAAGACACCGGCATGGTCACCGCGAACGGTTTTCAGAACTTCACCACGCTGACGCGAAGCCTCGACCCCACAGACTATCTGTAAATCAGCAATTTACAATCGTCTCAGTGCCAGAAGCTGAGACCCTGGGACAGCGGATCCGCCGGATCCGGCACCAGCGGGGAATGAGCCTCGCCAGCGTCGGAGGCGAAGATTTCACGCGGGCCTTCCTCAATCAAGTTGAAATGGGCAAGGCCCGACCTTCCGTCCGTGTCCTTCGAGTGATCGCCGAAAGGCTGGGCACCGACGTCGACTATTTGCTCGAGGGCAGGCAGGGCGGCGTTGATCGCGAAGTGTCGCTGGAGAAGGCTCGCGTCCTTTATCTGAAGGGCCAGCCGCAAAAGGCCCTGCAGGCGCTGGCGAGCGCCCTCGAATCCTTCGATTACCCGCTCGGGGCCGACGCCCGCCTCGTTCAAGCTCAAGCCTTGATGGCGCTCGGAAAGAAGGACGAGGCGACCACGATCCTGTGGCGTCAAAAAGTCGAGATCGAGGCTCATGACGACACCGAACGGCTCGAGAAAGTCCGCGCCATTCAAGAAGGGCATGAGGTCTACGCGACGGGTGATCGCGTGCAGGCGCATCTCCAGCTCGCCGATCGCGCGGAACGGCTCGGCCGGAGTCACGATGCGCTCGAGCACTACCGCGCGGCGCGCGTTCTGCTCGAAGC
>DATLKH010000184.1:0-8101 GCA_035538475.1 Candidatus Dormiibacterota bacterium
CCTTAACATTGCGGCGTGCATCGGAAACTCCGCCGGGCCGGAGGTTTTGCCGCGATCGCCGCGCCGATTCTGATGTGGTCCGGATTCTTCATCGCCGCCCTATCGCGGCCGGGCTACAACCTTCTGACCCGGCCGTTCAGCGATCTGGCGACGCGTGGAAGCGTCAACGCAATTCCCTTCGATATCGCGTTCTTCCTCATTCCCGGCGGCCTTGCGGTCGTGGTGGGCTTTGGTCTGTGGTTCGCAGGGAATGCGAACCGCGCCTGGCGGGTGGGAGCGACGTTGATCGTCGGGGCCGGTGTCTTGCTCTTTGCGACCGGTGTTTTTCAGCAGGATCCAACCCTGGACGCGGCGAGTATCCTGCACCGCACCGTGTCGCAATTCTGCTTCGCCGTCGCAAGCGTCGCTCCTGTGATCCTGTTCATCGCGGCGCGTCAAGACGCCCGGATCGACGCTCCTCGCCGCGTATGGTTGGTGACCGGAGTCGCCGCCGCGGCGATGGAAGTCGTCGCGCTTGCCCTGATTCCAATCGTGCACTATCCGGACGGACTGTTTCAAAGACCCTTCACGATTGCGCTCACTGCCTGGTTCGTGGCAACGGGAGCGTGGCTTCTGCGGATGCGCGGAGGCGAAGGACTCGTGGTCGCTGAGTAGCGTTCCGGCCGGCCAACGCATTCACTACCTGGACTGGCTCAAAGTCCTGATCGTCTACGGCATCTTCGTCTATCACGTCGCCCTGGTCTTCGTCGTCGCCAACTGGCTCGTTTCGAATCACGAACGCATTCCGATCCTGAGCATCTTCGTCGCGCTCACCTTCCCATGGGGCATCCCGGCGATGTTCCTGATCTCCGGAGCTGATGCGTGGTTCGGCTTGCGCAGACGGTCCGCGCGTCATTTCATCTGGCAGCGCGTGCTTCGCCTGCTGCTGCCGATGGCGGCCGGCCTGGCTGTCCTGTCACCGTTCCAGCGCTTCGTGACCAGCCAGAATCCGCCGCCGTCCCTAGATCAGCTACCGGCTTACTACATGTCCTTCTTTCGTGATTTCCATTTCATCTGGAGCATGCAGTGGGTCAGCAAGTACTGGCTGCATCTCTGGTTCCTGGGATACCTGTTTGTCATCTCGATCGCTTGCCTTCCACTGGTCCAAAGGCTGCGTTCAGGCTCCGGTCCGCGCATCACGGGATTCGTTCTCCGGATCGCCATTTGGCGCGGAGGCTTGTTGCTGCTGGCGCTGCCGCTGGCCGTCCTCCAGGTCATCCTGCGCCCGCACTTTCCTGGCTATCAGGACTGGGCTGACGTTGCGACCTACACGTATGTGTTCTTGTGGGGCGCGCTTCTCGTCACCGACCGGCGCTTCGAAGCCGCTATCCGGCGCGACATCCATCTGATTCTGCTTGCCGCGATCATCGCCGCGCTGGGCAGCGGCTACATCTTCTTGACCGCCCACCTCAAGCTGAATCTCACGGCCAGCCTGGATACACCCGCGACGTTGAGCTTTGCGATCTTGTGGACGTTTGAAGTCTGGTGCTGGCTACTGGCGGTCCTTTATCCCGGCATTCGCTGGCTCGACTTTCCCAACCGCGTCATCTCATACCTCGAAGAATCGATCTTGCCCTTCTACGTGCTGCATCACCCTGTCCTCCTCGCCGTCGCTTCTTATGTGGTCACGTGGAGGCTGGGCGCCTGGCCGAAGTTCTTTGCGATCCTGGTGATTGGGGGCACCATCACCATGACCCTGTACGAGTACGGCGTTCGGCGTTGGAATCTGATGCGGACGATCTTCGGACTGCGCCCGCTGCCGTCGCCGCAGATCTCCGAGACATTGATCCCAGTCCCGGTCGAAGTACCCAGCATTTGATTTGAGTCCGGTCGGGCTCTTTGCGGCGCTCGATCTCGAAGCGTCGGTGCTGGCAGAATCGCTCGAGCGGCTCGACGTTCCTTCGCCCGGAATCTCGATCCGCCATGGCGACCTCGACGGCAAGCCGGTCGTGCTTGCCGACGGCGGCGTCGGCAAAGTCGCGGCGGCGATGACCTCGCAGTTCCTTTGCGACGCCTTCCAGCCGAGTGCACTGATCTGCCTCGGTCTCGCCGGAGCGATCGGAGCGGCCCGTCAGCGCGGTGAGGTGATCGTGGCCGAAGGCGCGGTGCAGCACGACATGGACGCCCGGCCCCTGACCGCGCAGAAAGGCGAGATCCCAGGCCTCGGCGGTCGCTTGTTCGAGGCCGACGGCCGCATCGTGCACAGCCTGTTTCACGCGGCTCGGGCCGCTGTCGAACGCCCCGAGATAGTGCGAGAAGGCCTGATGCTGACCGGCGACCAGATCATCACTGCGGCGGACGTGCGCGATCGACTGGTCGCGGAGTTTCCGGGCGCCGCGTGCGTGGACATGGAGACGGCGGCGATCGCTCAGGTCGCGAATCAGAACGGATTACCTTGGGGTGCTGTGCGCATCACTTCAGACTCCGCGGATGAGACCTTCGACCTCGAGGAGGTTTTGGAGTTCGGCGCCAAAACCGCCGGTGAGCTCTTCGACAGGATCATTCGCGCAGCGTTGAAATCGCTGTGACGGCCGAGTCGTACCGCTGGGCCTCGGCCGACGAGATCGGCCGGCGCGTCCGGACGATGCAGCTCGACCCGCAACGTGTCGTTCAGGAACACCTTGCCGCAATCGATCGTTTCGACTCTCGCATTCACGCATTCATCTATGTCGACCACGCGGCCACGGCGCAACCCAACGCATACGGCGGCGTGACGATGGGCGTGAAAGACAGCCAGCCGGTCGCGGGCATGCCGTACACCTATGCGACTCCTTCATGGCGCGACCGCATTGCGTCCGAGGACGCGGCCCCGGTTGCCCTCGCGCGGCGCTCGGGCGTGGTCGTGATCGGAAAGACGAATCTGCCTGAGCTCGCGGCTTCGATCGGCACGACGAACACGCTGTTCCCGCCCACCCAGAATCCTTGGCGTGAGGGCTTTACGCCAGGAGGATCGAGCGGAGGCAGCGCGGCGGCGGTCGCGGCGGGCATGTGCACAGTCGCGCTTGGGGGCGACACCGGGGGGTCGATCCGCATCCCGTCCTCGTGCTGCGGGGTCGTCGGCCTGCGGCCAACCCCCGACCGCGCTTTCAACGAAGAGGTCGACGCCACCGTCTTGCAGTCACGCGGCCCGATCGCCCGCACCGTCCATGACGCAAGAATCCTTTTCGCTCTCATGACCAACACCGAGCCGAAATGGGACAGCGGGGAGCGCGCCACCAAGGTCATCGGCGTGGCCTCATCCGGCGCTCATCCGGCATGCCGAGAAGCGTGCCGGCGGGCCGCAGCGGCCCTCGAGACAGCCGGGCATGAGGTCGAGGAGATCGAATGGAACCCGGGAGCGGTCACGCAAGGCTATGCCGTGGTCAGGCGGGCGAGCATGGCGAGCTTCCCCGCGGATCTGTCGACGTTTGGTCCAGGAATCCAGAAGCTCGCGGCGGAGGGGCGGGACCTGACTGCGATGGACTATTTCCGCGCTTTCGAGTCCGCGACTCGAGCGGCGTTCGATTCCGTGGCGCTGCCGCTGCAGCTCAAATACGACTACCTGCTCACGCCGACCCTCGGCCTGCCGCCGATGCGAATCGAGGACGTGCCGCCATTTCTCGGCGAGGCGTGGGCTCAGTACGTGCGCTTTGTCCTGCCGGTGACCTTTGCCAAGGTGCCGGCGATTTCCATCCCCGCCGGGCTTCACGATGGACTGCCGATCGGCGTGCAGCTGGTGGGCAAGTTTGCGCAGGAGTACGAGCTCATGGAATTCGCCGAGCAGCTGGAAAAGATGCCTGGATTTGGCTTTCAGCGTCCACCTGGACTCGATTGATGGAGGGAGTCGATTGAAAGCTCAGCGCGTCGAGATCTTCGTGTCTCCGATGGCGACGCCCGCCGATACATCCGGCTTGCAGAAGCTGGCGGACTCGGGAAAGATCAAGCCCGATTCACTCGTCGCGCTGGTCGGCAAGACCGAAGGCACCGGCTTCCACGACGACTGGGGTCGCGTTTGGGCGGACGTCGCGCTGCGCGAGTGGACAGCCGGGTTTGCCGGCATTCCCATCGATGAGGTGGCGAAGCGCGTGATCTTCGTGCTCTCCGGTGGATGTCCGGGAGTGATCACGCCGCACATCGTGGCCGTGACCCGGGAGTGGGTCGAAGCCTCGGAACGAAGTGATGGCGATAAGCGGCTGGTCGTGGGACGGGCCGGGTCCGAGCCGATTGGCCCCGAAGCGATCGGCCGGATGGGTCAGATCCATAAAGTCGCGGCGGCGACAAAAGAAGCGATGAAGGATGCCGGGCTGACAGATCCGAAAGACGTGCACCTGGTGATGGTCAAAGTGCCGGGCCTCACGATCGCGAGCATCGCAGACGCTGAATCACGCGGTCACACCGTGGTCACGCACGACCTCACCTTCGGGCCAGAAGGCGCCGGCGCGTACTCCAACGACGGGGCAGCGCTTGGAGTGGCGCTCGCGCTCGGCGAAGTCCCGGAGTCAAAGCTGTCCGACAACGTGGTGCGCAGAGACTGGGACCTATATTCGGAGGTCGCGATGACGTCATCGGGCGGAGAGAAGCGTCACGGGGAAGTGGTCGTGTTTGGGAATGCCGCCAGCTCGCAGAGCCCGCTGCGGATCGGTCACGCCGTCACGCGCGACTTCATCGATGCGCAAGGAGTGCGCGATGCGCTGCGGGTCGCCGGGTTGCATTTCCCGGATGGACTGCCCGAGGAAGAGGACCTCGACCGGCTGGTCCACGTGTTCGCGAAATCCGTGATTCCCGGCAGCAACGTCGTTCGCGGCAACCGGATCACTCTGCTCGACGACGCGGACGCGTACACGATCGGCAAAGCGCTGGGCGGAATGCTGGTTGCTTCAGTCACCGGGCGGACGACGAACTACGTCAGCGGCGGCGAGCGCAACTCGCATCAAGGGCCGCCCGGCGGCAACATCATCGCCGCGGTGGTAAGGGCCGAGTAACAGCGGATCGGCCGGTCGATTCGCGTCCTCAGGCTGTTGTGAAGTTCTCCGCGTCGGGCGGACCTTCGAGGCTGGATGCAAGCTCGCGTTGAAAACCGCCGAATTCCTCTGACCCCAGATAGCGCTCCATCGCCTCCTGCGATTCCCAGCGCGAGATCAAGACCAACTGCTCCGAGTCACGGTCAGACGATGCCACCTGAGCACCGAAGCAATCCGGCGCACTGCGCATGGCTTCCGCGACCGCCTTCAAAAGGCCCGCCACCTCGTCGCGTCTTCCGGCGGCGGCAAAGTGGCGTGACAGACGAACGAGGCGTGCATGGTCGTTCATTTGTTCAGCGTAGCCATCTCATACAGCTTGAGCGGTGACAGAGGCATCTCTGTTATGGGAACGCCCAGCGCGTCCTCGATCGCCGATCCGATGACGGCGCCGACCGGAATCACGCCCGCCTCCTCCGCTCCCTTCACTCCCAACGGATTGAGCGGAGACGGTGTCTCGATGTGATCGATCTCGATTGCCGGAATCTCGGTCGCATACGGGATCAAGAACTCCATGAACGACGCATTGCGCAGCTGTCCGTCCGAGTCATAAGCGAGACGCTCGTAAAACGCGCCGCCGATGCCCTGCGCGACCCCGCCTTCGATCTGCCCTTGCAGCACGAGCGGATTGATCACGCGACCGCAGTCGTGGATGACGACGTATTTGAGGATCTCGAGGCGATATGTCTTCGGATCGACGTGGACGTATGCGGCATGGCAGCCCGACGCCCAGGTCGAACCCGTCGGACTGTAGTACCCCGTGGCTTCAAGGCCGGGATGGTCGCCGGGCGCCAGGGGAGGACCAGAGCGCGGTTTGGCGGCAAATTGCGTGGCCGCTTCCGTGCCGCCGCCAAACGCGTAACGCACTGGGTTCGACAGCACGGCGACGGCGCCCAGCGGCATGCCGCGATCGGGCGAGCCTTTGACTCGAACCCGGCCGCCGGCCAGCTCGAGGTCGTCGGGGTTTGCCTCGAGATGATCGGCCGCCACCTGGCGCGCCCGCTCCGCCACCATTCGAGCCGCAACGTGCATTGCGTTGCCGGCGACCACCGCCGAACGAGACGCAAACGTGCCGACGCCCCACGGGAAGCGGCGCGTGTCGCCGCTCGTGACCTCGACGTCTTTCACATCCACGCCCAGCTCGTCGGCCACGATCTGCGCCCACACGGTGGCGTGGGCCTGGCCTTGATTCGGAATCCCCGTCGCGGCGACGACCTTGCCCGAGACCAGAACCTGCACGTGCGCACCCTCGTAAGGACCGACTCCCGTGCCTTCGACGTAAACGCCCAGCCCGAAACCGATGTGGTCGCCCGCCGGCTTCGGTCCGAGTTTCTCGACCGCGCGGCGAAGCAGCTCGGGATAGTTGCCGCTGTCGTAGACGACCTGATTGCCGTCCTGCCAGCCGATGCCGACCGAATAAGGAAATTCGTCCGGCTGTATGAAGTTCCGCCTACGTATCTCCACGCGCTCGATACCCAGCTCGGCGGCGATTGCATCCAGCGTGCGCTCCATCACAAAGCACGCATGCGGCCGGCCCGCCCCGCGATAGGGCGACGTCGGCGTGGCGTTGGTGTAGAGGTCGCGGAAGCGGACTCGATAGTTCGGAATCCTGTACGGACCCGGGAGCTGGGCGGCGGTGATGATCGGCAGGATGATGCCGTAAGGCGTGTATGCGCCTGCGTCGTGAATGAAATCGTCGCTCAGCGCGAGGACTCGGCCTTCGTCATCGAAGGCAACGTCGACGTCGTGGACCTGACCGCGCTCCTGGTTCACCGCAGTGAAGTGTTCCTGCCGGTCTTCGGTCCACTTGACAGGCCGGCCGAGCCGCATTGCGGCAAACGGCACCAGCAGCTCGTCGGGATAAAAGAGCATGATCTTCGGCCCGAATCCACCGCCCACGTCGGGAGCGACGACTTCGACGTTCGACTCAGGAAGCCCAAAGAGCACCGCGAGCCCGCCCCGGATCGAGGTCGGCGACTGCGTCGAGTCGTACACCGTCAGCTTTCTCTCTTGATCCGACCACCGCGCCCAGACAGCCCGGCCTTCCATCGGGCTCGCCGCGCCACGCTCGTAACGAAAACGCAGATGCTTGCGGTGCGGAGCTGAAGTCATCGCTCGATCGACATCACCGACCTCTTGAATCAGTTCGGCGGCGACATTGCCGGGAGCGTCATCGTGCACCAGGTGCTCGGCCCGCTCCGCCGCTTCCGGCGTGATCACGACCGGCAGGGGCTCGTATTCGACCTGCACCAGCTCGGCTGCGTCTTCGGCGAGATAGCGGCTGTCCGCGACGACAAAAGCCACCGCTTCGCCGGCGTAGCGAACGATTTCTGAAGCGAGGCAGCGCTGCGTGCGGCCGTGCGTGAGATTTGGATGCGGAATCAGCAAGGGCAGGTCGACCTGTCCGAATGGAAGGTCGGCTGCGGTGTACACCGCATGCACACCGGATGCTTCCCGCGCAGCCGAGGCGTCGATGGACACGATTCGCGCGTGTGCAAAATGCGAGCGCACGAAGCAGCACTCGAGCGCCCCCTCTTCGAGGTCGTCGGTGTACTGGCCCTTGCCGCGAAGCAGGCGCTCGTCCTCCAAGCGCTGTACCGGCGCGCCAAACCAGCGTGTCGTCATTTGCTCAGCTCCGCGGCGCGCTGAACCGCGCGTCGAATCGACGCGTAACCCGTGCACCGGCACAGGTTCCCGGAAATGCCTTCCTCTATCTCCTGATCGGTCGGATGGGGATTCTGGCGGAGCAAGCCGACCACAGACATCACGAATCCGGGCGTGCAGAAGCCGCACTGCAATCCGTGCATCTCATGGAAGGCCTGCTGCACCGGATGGAGCGCACCATCCGCCGCCAGACCCTCGATGGTCGTCAGCTCGTGGCCTTCGGCCTGGACGGCAAGCATCAAGCAAGACCTCACTGGAGCGCCGTCGAGAAGCACCGTGCAGCAGCCGCACACGCCGTGCTCGCAGCCGACATGAGTGCCCGTCAGCCCGAGATCGTGACGCAGATAGTCGGAAAGGAGACGCCGTGCAGTTGCCGGCGCCGGATGGTCGACGCCGTTGAC
>DATLKH010000185.1:0-1745 GCA_035538475.1 Candidatus Dormiibacterota bacterium
AATGCTGTTGAGGGTGTCGATGATGCCCTCGGACTCGGCCATCACCGCATTGGCTTCGCGCAGCATCTTGCGCGTCACCTTCGCCCACGCAAGGCGACCAGCCAGCTCGACCCGCATCGTCGCAAGCGCGAGGCCGCTTAGTTTCAGCGTCGTCTCGGGCCGCATCTTGTACACCTGGGTTGCGATATGGCCCGGGTCGGCGCCGACTCGCGCAAGGCGGGCCGCATCGTCCAGAACCTGCGGTGTCGTGTTTTCGTGGCGAAAACCACCGGTGTCTGTCATCAGAGCGACGTAGAGGTTGGTCGCGATCGACGGCGTGATCGAATACCCGAAGTGATCGAGCATCTGCATGACCATCTGTCCCACCGCGGACGCATCGGGATCGATGACGTTGATATCGCCAAAGCGCGAGTTGGATGGATGGTGGTCGATGTTGACGATCGTCGCGTGGGTGGCGATCTTCCTCACCGCACTGCCTGATCGTTCGAGATTGCCCGAGTCGAAAAAGAAGACCAGCTGCGGATCCACGCCGTGCGGCGGCTCGGCCTGAATCTCGCCGAAACCAGGAAGGAACTCATACATCTGCGGCAGTGGAGGCGGGACGATCACCCACACCTCTTTCCCTTCGGCGCGCAGAGCTTCGGCGAACGCGAGGCTGCAGCCAAGGGTGTCGCCATCGGCATCTTTGTGACCGAAGATCAAGATTTCGTGATTGGCGTCGATCAGGTCCTTGATCTCGTCATAAAGACTTGGTTTGTCGCTTTTCGCCGTGACTATCTGGCTTCCTCTCCCCCGCCGTTGTCGTCATGCGGAATCACTTCCTTCAACAGCTCGTTGATGTGCACGCTGTACTCGATGGAAGGATCGAGCTCAAAGCGCAGCTCGGGCGAGAATTTCAGATTCTCGAGGCGGCGGCCGAGCTCGTGGCGAATCAGGCCTTTGGCTGAGATGAGCCCGCGCATCGAAGCTTTCTGCTCGTCTGGATTGCCGAGCACACTCACGCGCACGCGGGCCTGACGCAGATCAGGTGACATGCGCACCGCGGTGATGCTGACGAAACCGATGCGCGGATCCTTCAAGTCCCGCCGGATGATGGACATGATTTCTTCTCGCACCTGCGCCCCCACTTGGTCTGCGCGGTAGCTGGTCATGGTGACCACCACCTTTAACGAGTCAATGCTCGCTTAAATTTCTTCGCGCTCGAGTCGATAGGTCTCCATGCTGTCGCCGGGCTTGAAGTCTTCCCAACCCTCGAGGCCGATGCCGCACTCCTGGCCGGCAGGCATCTCGCGCACGTCTTCCTTGAAGTGCTTGAGAGAGCTGATGCGACCTTCAAAGACCTGGTCTCGTCCCCGGAACAGCTTGACCCAGCCTCCACGGCTGACCTTGCCCTCCATCACGCGGCTGCCTGCGATGACACCGAGCCGCGGGATTTTGATTGGAGTAACGACCTCGACCGTGCCTTCGCGGATTTGACGATAGGTCGGCTCGCGCAAACCCTTGGCCGCGCGTTCGACGTCTTCGGTGAGCTTGTAGATGACGTCGTAGTAGCGAACCTCGACCTTCGCCCGTTCAGCCGCGGCGGTGCTCGCCGGTGTCGGCTTCAAGTTGAAGCAAACGATGATCGCGTTGGACACGCCGGCGAGCAGCAGGTCCGAGTCGCTGACGGCGCCGACACCCTGTCCGACGATCTTGATCGCGACCACCGGGTCCTCGATCTTCTGCAGTGCAGCAAGCACGGCTTC
>DATLKH010000186.1:0-4228 GCA_035538475.1 Candidatus Dormiibacterota bacterium
GCCAGGTCCACGCCGGCAACGTGTCGAGCATCACGAGCACCGGCGAAGCGATCACAGGCGTGACCAAGAAAGCCATCACCGACTCATCAGGAACCAGCTCGACGAAGTTCCAGACGCAGCGGCCGGCCTTTGCGAACGATGACCTCGAAACCTTGCTGCAGCAGCAGAACGTGACCATCAACGCGAAGGACCCGAACGCATCGACGCCGTTCTGGGAGACGCTGCTCTTCAGCTTCGGTCCGACTCTTCTCCTTGTCGTCGGCTTCCTCTATCTGTCCCGCCGGCTGTCGGGGGCCGGCGCCGGCGCCGGCGGCATCCTCGGCTCGTTCGGCCAGAGCCGGGCGCGCCTGTACGACGCGGAGCGACCGTCCGTCACCTTCGACGACGTTGCGGGGATCGACGAGGTCAAAGCCGAGCTGCAAGAAGTGGTCGACTTCTTGCGAGAGCCACAGAAGTATCAGCGCCTGGGCGGCACGATGCCCAAAGGCGTGCTCTTGATCGGCGCGCCGGGGACGGGAAAGACTCTGCTGGCGCGGGCAGTCGCCGGCGAGGCCAAAGTGCCCTTCTTCAGCATCTCCGCATCCGAGTTCATCGAGGCGATCGTCGGTGTCGGCGCCGCGAGGGTTCGTGACCTTTTCACGAAAGCCCGCGCGGCAGCTCCCGCGATCATCTTCATCGACGAGCTCGACGCCATCGGTCGGAGCCGTTCCGCTGCGGTGCGCGTCGGCGGCAACGACGAGCAGGAGCAGACGCTCAACCAGATCCTGACCGAGATGGACGGCTTCGACTCACGCGAAGGAGTGATCGTGCTCGCGGCCACCAACCGCGCGGACGTCCTCGACCAGGCGCTGCTCCGCCCTGGCCGCTTCGATCGGCGGGTGACCGTGCAGCCTCCAGACCGGCGCGGCCGAGCGGCGATATTGCACATCCACACGCGCAACGTTCCGCTTGCCAGACGTCGACCTCGACGACATCGCGGGCCAGACGCCGGGCATGGTGGGCGCCGACCTCCGCAATCTGGTGAATGAAGCCGCTCTGGGCGCGGCGCGTAAAGGCGAGCCTTCGGTCAGCGCCGCCGACTTCGCCGACGCGATCGAGAAGACCCTCCTCGGGACGGAGCGCAAGATCATCCTGACCGAGGCCGATCGAGCCCGCATCGCGTACCACGAGTCTGGTCACGCACTTCTCGGCCTGCTCGTCCCTGGCGCCGATCCGGTGAAGAAGGTGACGATCGTTCCGCGGGGTCAGGCGCTCGGGGTCACCCTGCAGAGTCCGGTCGACGACCGTTTCAACTACGGCGAGGACTACTTGCGCGCGCGCATGATCGGCGCGCTCGGCGGGCGCGCCGCCGAGCGTCTCGTTTACGGCGTCGTCACGACCGGGGCGGAGAACGATCTGCTTCAAGTGACTCGAATCGCGCGCGAGATGGTCGTGCGCTGGGGCATGAGCCCGAAAGTCGGGCCGCTCAACTTCGGCGACAGCGACGGCGGTCTCGTTCCGCAGCGACCGTATGGCGAAGCCACTGCCGAGCTCATCGACGACGAGGTGAGACGAATCGCCGACGAGTGCCTCGCAGATGCAGAAAGGCTTCTCACCGAGCACCGCGCCCAGCTCGATGCACTGGCGAAATCGCTGCTTCGCAACGACTCACTGGATGAAGCGCAGATCCTCGAGGTCACAGGGATCAGGCCGCAGGCTGACGGCGGAACACCTCTGGCCCGAGCGGCCGCCGCTCCAGCTTCCTGACGGAGAATCCGCGATCGCGGACATATATAGAAAGACGCGCGCGGACCCGGGCTCAGGCTTTGAGATACGAGTCGAGTAGATAGTTGAGATCCGGGCGGTCGTTGAGCACGTAGCTGCCTTTGCCTTCGACGCCAACGATGGATCGAGTCAGACCCGCCGCACGCAGGATTCGCATGTGGCCGTGAACCGTCGATTTCGCCAGGCCTAGCTTTTGCGCAATCTCGGTCAAGCTCGATTCCCCGGCTGACAAAAGACGCAGGATCCGAAGCCGCGTCTCATCGCCCAGAGCTTTGTAGACCTCGACCAGCTGCACATCCGGCGTTGCTGCTTCGCGGCTGGCTGGATACACGAAGTACTTAGTCGAGCCATATTCGGTGATGTCGACCCAGGGACGCCCAAGCAGCGTCGGCACGAGAACGACTGATTCGATCCACGGCTCGGGTCTGTACTCCACACCATGCGTGGCCTTGATGACCAATCGATCCCACGGCAGCTGTCGCGCCATTCGAGAAACAGACTGCGCAGATGCTTTCAGGTCCGCTTCGAGCGGCGGTCCGATCTCGGAGAAGACCTCACGATCCCAGCGCTCCAGCAAATCAGCCATATCCGCTGCGATCTTCTTTCCATCTGTCGCGAGGAACCGCGTTGCGGTATCGCGCGCGCCCTTGGAATGCATGCGATCGAGGTATTTCTTCACCGCGGCTTCATCACCGGCTTCAATCGCCCGGCGATCTTGAGGGTCGGTGTGGAGCATCGCCCACTTGATGTCGCCCCGGTTTTTTCGCAGACGTGTCACCAAGGCGGCCACGCTCCGACCGCCTGATTCGTGAGCCAGCCCTGTGAGCCCCATCACTCCATAGCCCTCCTTGCCGAACAGCGCGTGCGCGGCTTCGACCAGCCCCCGTGAGGCTTTCTTGCGAATCGACTTGAACCAGGCCGGACCGACTTCGTAGCTGTGCTCGTCCTCGTCGCCGATGAACAGGGTCAACCCGACCAGGGCTTCATACGCCAAGCCCCAATCGACCGCCACGGGCAGCCGGCGTGGCGCCGGCGCTCCCCTGACCCTCTGAGCGGTTGACGGAATAGCCATTCGGTAGCTACAGTATAGATTGTTCGGTAGTTACCGAACAGGTAGCAAGGAGGTAGAGATGAACTGGTATACGCAAGAACAGATCGCCGAGCGGCGCCGGGTCGAATTCGACCGTGAGCTCGAGCTCAAGCGACAGACCCGGTCTCCGCGCCGGCTTCCGCACTACTGGCTCCTGGCCACGATGCGTACCTGGATCATCTCGGCTACGCGTTAAACGCTAGCTAATCCGCGCTCCGGGCCGAGGTGCGACGCGCTTTCGCCTCGGGCGGCAGGTACCGGTCCGCTCTGCCCAGTGCGGTCAGGCTGAAGGCGATCGGGATGACGAAGAGCAGAACGCCGATCCCCTGAAACACCAGGCTGACGTTGTGGGTCTGCTGGATCAGGTAGCCGCCGGCAAGCGATCCTATGGGCGTGGCCGAAAAGGCGAGCAGCCCGGCCACGCTCAAGACCCGGCCCAGCATCTGGTTGGGGACTATGGCCTGGCGCAGGCTGAACGTGTTGATGTTCAGGAGGCTCGCGACGCCGTCACGGAAGAGCAGGAACACCAGGGCCACTCCAAACCAGGGCACGCTGGCATAAGCCACGGTCAGAAGACCCGTGAGCGCGAGGCATCCGATGACGACCGTGCTGAAAGCAAAGCGGCGCCGGAGGAAACCGGCGGCCAGGGAGAAGAGAACCGCGCCCACGCCGCCCATCGCAAAGAGCAGACCGAGCTCGAAGTTGTTGGTGTGAAGTCGCTCCTTCGCGTATAGCACCTGCTGCGCCTGAAACGTGCTGTCGACGAGATTGAACAACATCATCATCAGCGAGATGTTGCGCAGCACGGGATGCGCCACCACATAGCGCAAACCTTCGACGATGTCCGCGCGAATCGTTGTCGCCGGACGCGGCGTTTCCTCCTTGCGATTGAAACGCACGCCAACCCAGAGCAGCGTGGCAGCCGATGCAACGTACGAGACGGAGTCGAATAACAAAAGCGCGGGCACGGAAACCACGGTGGCGATCGCGCCCGCCAGCGTCGGGCCGGCCATCTGCATCGTCTGGTAGCTGGCGGTGATCCTGCCGTTCGCGGTCACGAGGTCTCGCTGGCCGACCAGGCTCGGAATCGCCGTGAACTCCGCCTGCTGAAAGACCATCGAAAGCGACGAGGCGACGAAGTCGACGGCGTAAATCGCGATTACGTTCAGGCGCCCCGCCAGCGCGAGGCCCGGAATCACCAGCAGCGTCAGAGCCAGAAGGACGTCGACTGCGATCATCAGCCGTTTTCGATCCACGCGGTCGACCCACGCTCCGATGAACAGACCGAACAGCAAGTGCGGCAGCGCCCAGGTGGCGGTGGTGATGGCGAGGTTGACCGCCGAGTGCGTGAGCTGGAAGACCAACAGCGGAATC
>DATLKH010000187.1:0-2358 GCA_035538475.1 Candidatus Dormiibacterota bacterium
CCGATCAAGTTCGGGATCCTCCCCGTGACGCAAGACGTGCGTGCGCTGGAGCACGAAAAGGTGCGCTACGTTGGCGATCCCATCGCGGCTGTCGCCGCCACCGAGGAGGAAATCGCGGCGGCCGCCTGCGACGCGATCGCCGTCGAATATGAAGTCCTCGAGCCCGTGATGTCTATCGACGAGGCGCTGGCTCGGCCGAAAGACGAGCGGATACAGGAATACGGCGGACCGAACAACATTCACAAGTTCGTCACGTACGAGTTCGGCGACGTCGACGGCGGCTTTTCCAAAGCGACCCACACCCGTGAAGACGTCTTCTTCTATCAGGGCAACACCCACCTGCCGATGGAGCAGCACAGTGCGGTCGCGACCTATGTCGATGGAAAGGTCACGCTTTGGTCATCGACGCAGGTCGTGCATTATGTGCATCGCGCGCTCTCCAAAGTGCTCGAGCTGCCGATGCACCGCATTCGTGTCATCGGCGCCGCCCACGGCGGCGGTTTCGGCGGCAAGACGGACCCATTTGCGCACGAGATCATCGTGTGCAAGCTCGCGATGATGACCGGGCGTCCGGTCAAGTGCACGCTGACGCGCGAAGAGGTCTTTTACGCCCATCGCGGGCGGCATCCGGTGTTGATGTGGGTGCGCAGTGGCGTCACCGACGACGGCCGCATCACCGCCATGCACTTTCGCACCGCCCTGGATGGTGGCGGTTACGGATCGTATGGCGTCGCCTCCACCTTTTATACGGGCGCCCTGCAGACCGTCACCTACGACATTCCCGCGTATCGCTTCGAGGGCTGCCGGGTGTTCACCAACAAACCGCCCTGCGGCCCCAAGCGCGGCCACGGCACACCGCAACCACGCTTTGGACTCGAGCTTCATCTCGAGAAGATCGCGCACGACCTCGGAATGGATCCGGTCGACCTGAAGAGGCGCAACTTCGTCAAGCCCAACACGCGCACCGTGAACTGGCTCCGGGTCACATCCTGCGGACTGGAGGAATGCACCGAGCGGGTGATCGAGGCTTCGGGATTTCACGCCCGCAAAAAGCGTCCGGGGCATGGCATGGGCTTCGCGATTTCCAGCTACCTGTCCGGCGCAGGCACGGCGATCTACTGGAACGACATGCCTCACTCCGAGGTCCAGATCAAAGTCGACCGGGGCGGCGTGACCGCCTACTGCGGTGCGATGGACATCGGGCAGGGATCGGACTCGGTGCTGGCGACGATCATCGCGGAGGAGCTCGGACTGCAGCCGGCAGACATACGGCTCGTGACCGCGGACACCGATACGACGCCCATTGATCTCGGCTCCTACTCGTCGCGCGTCATATTCATGGCCGGCAACGCCGCGCTGGAAGCGGCACGCAAGATGCGGAAGGTCCTGGTCGAGGCTTGCGAGGCGAGCGGTCGGCAGTACGAGGATGTGAGCTTCGAAGAGGCAAGCGTGCTGGCCGAGTCGAAGTTCGGCGCGCTGACCACGGCGGGCAGCTACACGCCCCCAAAGATCGCCGGCCCATACAAAGGCTCAGGCGTCGGACCGAGTCCCGCGTACAGCTACTCCGCCTGCGTCGTCGACCTCGACGCCGACGAACGGACCGGACTCATTCACATAAACAAGGTGTGGATCGCCCACGACGTCGGGCGCGCCATCAACCCGCTGCTCGTCCAGGGGCAGGTCGAAGGCAGCGTGTACATGGGACTCGGCGAGGCCGTCATGGAAGAGCAGACGTTTCGCAAGGGCCTGCACAAGTGGCCCTCGATGCTCGAGTACAAGTCGCCGACATTCCTCGACATGCCCGAGGTCGAGACCTACATCGTCGAAACGTTCGACCGCGAAGGACCGTATGGGGCAAAAGAAGCGGGGCAGGGTCCGTTGCTGCCCGTGCCGCCCGCGGTCTGCGCCGCGGTCCATGACGCGCTCGGCGTGTGGATCGACGAGATTCCGGTCACGCCCGAAAAGGTGGTGGAAGCGCTGCGGCGCAAAGCCAAAGGCGAGCCGGCGCGTTTCGGTCCGCCCCACTTCCCGGCCATTCCGTACCCCGCACTGCTCAAGGTCCAGCCGCCGGCGAAGGACCTGCTCACCTGATGCTCCGCCTTCCCCGCTTCAGATATCTCCGTCCCAAGACCGCGGAGGAGGCGGCCGCCCTGGCCGCGGAGCACGGCGCGCGCGCCATGTTCGTCGCCGGAGGGACAGACCTCTATCCGAAGCTGAAGCGCCGCCA
Organism: Candidatus Dormiibacterota bacterium; assembly: GCA_035538475.1. Classification (GTDB taxonomy): domain Bacteria; phylum Chloroflexota; class Dormibacteria; order Dormibacterales; family Dormibacteraceae; genus 40CM-4-65-16. The sequence goes on from DATLKH010000187.1 coordinate 2,228, forward strand.
GTTCGAGATCGATGCATTGATCGGCCTCGACTTCTTGGGCCGATCGATCCGAAATGGAGGCGGCGATTGCGTGATCGAGGCCGGCGTCACGCTCGCCGACGCGTCGCACGACGCTACGCTCACCACCAAAT
>DATLKH010000188.1:0-6648 GCA_035538475.1 Candidatus Dormiibacterota bacterium
GTCCCGATCAACGAACCGGCTTTGGGCAATGCGCTGCACGGCTTCGCTCGCTGGATGACCTGGAGTGTGGAAGAGACAGAGCCCTCGAGCGCGGTGTTGAGCCTGCTCCTGTATCCACGCGCCGGCTACCCTTTCGCGCTCCACAACGAAATCGAATATGCGGTTCACCCTGGCGGCGTAAACGTTGCGGTGACCGCGCGCAACGTCGGGCGGACCTCACTGCCCTATGCGAACGGCTTTCATCCTTATATATCGGCCGGCTCGGCACGGATCGATTCCTGCCTGCTGTCGATTTCGGCCGAAACGTGGCTGCGAAGTGACGAACGTCAGATCCCGATCGGCCGTGAAAGGATCGAAGGAAGCGGCTACGACTTTCGCGCCCGGCGACGGATCGGCTCGTTGCAGCTCGATACGGCATTCACCGATCTGGTGCGAGACCAAGATGGAAAGGCTCGAGTCGAGCTGGTGGCCGGAGAAGGCGAGAGATCTGTCGCGGTCTGGATGGATCCGGCCTACGGGTACGTGATGGCGTACACGGGAGACAAGCTCGACCCGACGCGCCGGCGCAGCGCTCTGGCCGTGGAGCCGATGACTGCCGCGCCCAACGCTCTTCGGAGCGGCGAGGGGCTCCGCGTGCTCGAGCCCGGAGAGACGTTCCGCTCGACGTGGGGAATCGAGATCAGGAAATAGGCCACCATGCCGGATCGTCGCGACGATCCGGGGTTTTCGCGCGCGAAGGTGCGCCATTGTCGCGACGATCCGTGAAAAACCTGGACGAGCGATAGACTCAATCTCGAAGGAGGTTCGATATGGCGATCGCCCTGAACTACCTGCTCGTCGAAGACGCGGAGCCTGCGTCGGTCATCACGCTGAACCGCCCCGAGCAGCTGAACGCTCTGTCCACCGGATTGATGAAAGAGCTGACGGAGGAACTCGAGCGCCAGGCCGCGCGACCTGAGGTCCGCGCGATCGTGCTCAAAGGCGCTGGGCGCGCGTTTTCCGCGGGACACGATTTGAAAGAGATGCTGGATCGAAGCCTGGACGACGAGCGCGACATCTTCGCTGTTTGCAACCAGCTGATGGCGACAATTCAGTCGGTGCCCGTGCCCGTGATCGCGGCGCCGCATGGGATAGCGACAGCGGCGGGATGCCAGCTGGTGGCAACTTGTGACCTCGCGATCGCAAGCGACGACTGCCGCTTTGCCACCTCGGGCGTGAAGTACGGCCTTTTCTGTTCGACCCCAGGAGTCGCGGTCGCTCGCAACGTGAGCAGAAAGCACGCACTCGAGATGCTGTTGACCGGTCGATTCATCGACGCGGCGACGGCTGAGCGCTGGGGATTGATCAATCGCGCGGTGCCGCGCGACAAGCTCGACGATGAGGTGAGGGCGCTGGTCACGGAGCTTGCGCAGCTAAGCCGCCATGCGCTGCAGATCGGCAAGGAAGGCTTCTACAAGCAGGTCGAGGCAAAGCAGGCGGAGGCTTACGAGATGATGGCCGAAGCGATCTCCTGCAACGCGGTCGCTCCAGACGGCCAGGAAGGGATCGCCGCGTTCGTGGAGAAACGAAAGCCCGTCTGGAAGCACTAGGGGAAATAGGAAGGGCCGGGGGTTGGCCCGGCCCTTCGGCGCACTCTCGGTATGTCGAAGTTTTAGCTGCCGCTGGCGGCCTTGTCCGCAAAATCGTTGGTGTACGTTTCGCTCAAGTTCGCCGACTTGCCCTTATAGCTGGAAACGAACTGTTGCTGGATCTTCTGCACGTTCTCTGGCCCGCCCGACGGCATCCGGCAATCGCTTCCGAAGATGGCGAGCTGGCTCTGCAGGTCCTGCACGTACGAAGCCTTGTCGCCCGCGTAGTAGTCGGTCGGCATCTGATCCGCGATCTGCTGCGCGGTGTGCGACTTCATCCACTTCAATGTCTTGACGTAGGCGTTGACGAGCCGCTGTGCGACATCCTTGTTCGAGTTGACCCAGTCGTTCTTGGCGAAAATTCCGATGAAGGGATAGTCACCACCTAGCGCCTTCTCCGTGTCCTGAGGCGAGAGCAGGCTGACCAGAATCTTGCCTTTGCCGGAGTTCACAAGACGCGAGATGGTCGGGTAGGTAGTCATGCCGGCCACGATCTTCTTTTGATCGATGGCTGCGATGAACGTGTCGCCCGCACCGACAGCGACATAGTGACCGCTGGTTGGGTCAACGCCTGCGCTGCCCAGGACCGCCTGTGTCAAAACGTGCGTGCCGGAACCGAGGTCGGTTACCCCGAGATTCTTGCCGGCAAGGTCTTTAGGTCCGTTGATGCCGGACGCCGAGGTGGCGACCACTTCAGCCTCTCCGGGCGCGATGCCGAACTGGCAGATCGTCTCGATCTTCTTGCCTTGCGTGTTGAGGACCATCGGGTGGACGTATGCACCCGAGCCGGCGTCGACGTTTCCGGCCACGACCTCATCTTCAGACGCCTGGCCCGAGCCCTCGTCGATCAACGTCACATTGAGATGCTCGGCGGCGAAATTTCCGAGTCGCTGAGTGAGCATGTTCGGCAGATAGATCTGTTTGTTCAGTCCGCCGACCATGATTTTCAGCGAGACGGTCTGCGTACCGGAACCACCGGAGCTGCCGCCGGTGCCGCCACAAGCCGCGAGCACTCCCGCTGCCAGCGCCGCAGCCACGCTCTTCCAACCGAATCGCATATGCCTTTCCTCCTACTAAATCCGACGTTCGTCAAACGTGGCGGACGGCCGCCACCGGATGAGACGGTTCTCGAGCGCTGTGATCAATGCTTCTGCCACCAGCGCCATGGCAGCGAGCAGCCCCATGCCGGCGAGCACGCCGGCCGTGTCAAAAAGGTTCTTCGACAGGTAGATCAGCTCACCCACGCCCTCGGTCGCGCCGAAGAGCTCGCCGACCACCGCGCCAACGAGGGCGAGACCGAAGCTGGTGTGAAGGCTCGCGACGATCCACGAAAGAGCCGACGGGATGATGATTTCGGTGGTCAGCCTGCGGTTGTCGGCGCCCAGGATTCGCGCGTTGGCGATCAAACTGCGCTCGACTTCGCGCACACCCTGGAATGCATTGAAGAAGACGACAAAGAACACGAGGATCGAGGCGGTTGCGATCTTGGCTTTGATGTCCAGGCCCAATGAAACTGACAAGAGCGCGCCGACGACGACCCGCGGGATTGCGTTCGCGCCTTTGATGTAGGGGCTGAGCACGTCGGCCAGCAATCGGTTGCGCCCAAGCACCACGCCGAAGATCACGCCGAGGATCGAGCCCACGATGAAGCCACCGACCGTCTCTTCCATGGTCACCAGCACCTGCTCATAGAGCGGACCCAGATCGGTGCCTTGACTCGCCCAGCGCCACAGCGTGGCGGCGATGTCTGAGGGCTGAGACCAGAAGAACTTGTCGATCACGCCGGCTCGCGACCCCAGCTCCCACCCGCCGAGGATCACGACGGCGACCGCGAGCCGCAGGCCGTAGACAGTGAGCTGCCGCCGGCGCAGCTCACGGCGGCGCCGGCCCGCGAGGTCGACGACTCTCGCGCCTTGCTCCTGCACAGCTGGCGCGGCCACTCTAAGCTGCGCCGCGCTTCTGACGTTCATAGCTCACCAGGACCTCATCGCGAAGGTCCTTCCAGATCTCTTCATAGATTTCGATGAAGTGGGGTTGAAATCGGATCTCGGCGACGTTGCGTGGACGCGGCAAGTCGACCTTGTAGTTGCTCTTCACCGTTCCCGGACCGGCGGTGATGACGAAGACGCGGTCGCTCAGCGAGATTGCTTCTTCGAGGTCGTGGGTCACAAACACAACCGAGGCGGAGCTGGCCGACCAGAGATTCAGCAGCTCGTTCTCCATCAGCGCGCGCGTCTGAACGTCGAGGGCGCTGAAAGGCTCGTCCATGAGCAGGATGCGCGGACCGTTGATCAAGCTCTGGGCCAGCGCCACGCGCTTGCGCATTCCGCCTGAGAGCTGGTACGGATACCGATCTTCGAATCCGGCGAGTCCGACCCGCGCGATCCACTCTTTCGCGCGGTTGCGGGCTTCGCGATGCGCCACGCCGTGATAGCGCGGCCCCGCGGCCACGTTTTCGAGCACCGTCTTCCAGGGAAAGACCGCGTCCGTCTGGAATACGTAGCCGATGCCGTCCGCGATGCCGTGGACAGGCTTCCCGAAGACGTCGACCTCACCTTCGCTCGGCGGCTCCAGCCCTGAGATCAGGCCCAGAGTCGTGGACTTACCGCAGCCGGTTGGGCCGACCACCGCACAGAACTCACCGGGCTCGACCGTCATGTTCAGGTCGCGCAGCGCCGTGTAGACGCCGCCAGACGGAGTGAGAAAGCGCTTGGTGACGCCGCGAAGCTGAATCGCCGAGGTCATGCTCCGCACTCTGCGGTGCACCGGAAAGCCGTTCAAGGCATGCGGTCGTTGTGGCCGTTTTGGTCGTATTGGTCGCACGTCGAAAGATCGCGGCCCGTACTACGATCGTTGGCAAGTCTTGGTCAAAACCCGACTTCCGCTCGCCTACCAGATCCTGGGATTCCAGGTCGCGATCATCTTGCTGTCCGCGATAATCGGCGCGGCGGCCGCCGTCTGGCAGGCCAGCCAGGCGCTCGACCGCCAGTCGGAGCAGCGCTCACTTGCCATCGCGCAGTCGGTGGCCGCGAGCACATCGATTCAAGAGGCCATTCTCCAGAACGACCCGGACGGCTTGATACAGAAGACGGCGGAAGACATCCGCCATTCAACCGGCGCCACCTACGTCGTGGTCACCGACGCTCGAGGCATTCGCCTCTCGCACCCGAATCCCGCGTTGATCGGCCAGCCGGTGGACGAGGATCCAAGCTCGGTTCTCGCCGGCCACCCGTGGGTCGGGGTCCAGCGCGGCACGCTGGGCGTGTCGGCGCGCGGAAAAGCCCCCGTCCACTACCAGGGGCGCGTCATCGGAATGGTCTCGGTGGGGTTTCTCGAGCCCTCTCTGACGCAGCGATGGGTGGCTGAGCTGCCAGGATTCCTGACGACTCTGCTTCCCTCGCTCGCGATCGGCTTCGCCGCGTCCTGGTTGCTGGCTGCTCGGCTGAAACGTCAGACCTTCGGACTCGAGCCCTATGAGATCGCCGGCCTGCTCGAGGAAAAAGAGGCCAGCCTGCAGGGCATCCACGAGGGCGCGATCGCCACCGACAAGGACGGCACGATCACGCTGGCCAACGATGAAGCCCGACGGTTGCTGCGCCTGCCGGCCGACTGTGTCGGCCGCAAAGTTTCACAAGTCCTGCCCCAGGGCCGGCTGCTGAAGTTTCTGTCCGGAGGCTTGAAGGACCAGGACGAGGTTCTGCTCTCAGGCGATCGCGTCTTGATCGCGAGCCGGCGCTCGATTCACGTCCGGGGTCGTGAAATCGGCCACGTCGCGACCGTGCGCGACTCAACTGAGCTGACCGGTCTGGCGTCGGGTATCGGAGTTGAAAGCTTGACCGACGCACTGCGCGCGCAGGCTCACGAGTTTGCGAATCGCCTGCACACCATCGCCGGGTTGGTGCAGTTGGGCCGCCCGGAAGAAGCGATGAGGCTGATCGCGCAGACATCCGACGTGCACCAAGAGCTGACCGAGTCGCTGCTCGATCGCGTCGGGGATCCAGTGCTGGGAGCGCTCCTGCTCGCCAAGGCGGCCGTGGCCTCCGAACGCGGAGTGGAGCTGAGAGTGAGCGACGACACCGTCCTGGCTCACAGCTCGCTCGACAGTGAAGACCTGATCACTCTGCTCGGCAACTTGATCGACAATGCGCTCGACGCGGCCGCCTCAGGCCAGGCCGAACGATGGGTGAGCGTTTCAGTCATCGAGGAGGAGGGCGAGATCGTGATGAAGGTCCACGACTCGGGGTCCGGAATCGCCGAAGGCATCGACGGCCAGATCTTTCAAGAAGGCTTCAGCACCAAGAACGGTCACGGGCGAAAACGTCGCGGGTTTGGGCTCGCGTTGGTCCGGCAGGTCGCGCACCGAAATGGCGGCGCCGTGAATGTGATCAATGACGGCGGAGCGCTTTTCACCGTCCGGATTCCGATCAAGGCGGCGGTGAGCCGATGATCCGGACGCTGGTCGTCGACGATGACTATCGGGTCGCCGATCTCCATTGCGCGTATGTCGAACGCGTGGCGGGATTCGAAGTCGCGGGACGCGTGCACAGCGGCGCGTCCGCGCTGGAATCGGTCGACCAACTGCGGCCGGATCTCGTCCTTCTCGACATCTATCTGCCGGACATCTCAGGGTTCGAGGTCCTCCAGCGCCTCCGCGAGGACGACCATCCGCCGGTAGACGTGCTGGCCATCACCGCGGCCCGTGAGGTCGAAAGCTTGCGCTCGGCGATGCGGGGTGGCGTAGTCCACTACCTGATCAAGCCTTTCCTGTTCGCCGCGTTCGAGGAAAAGCTCCTCTCGTACGCAGCCGCACGCGAGCGCATGGCACGCATCGGGCATGCCGACCAGGGCGAGGTCGACCGCATCTTCGGGGCCCTGCGCACGGTACGCGACGACACGTTGCCGAAGGGTCTTTCCGACGCGACGCTCGAACTGATCGTGCAGGCGCTGGCCCGCTCTCAGTCGGGGCTGCCTGCAGCGGCGGTCGCGGAGCAGGCTGGAGTGGGCCGGGTGACGGCCCGCC
>DATLKH010000189.1:0-3154 GCA_035538475.1 Candidatus Dormiibacterota bacterium
AGTTGGACTTGCCCGACCGCCGCGTGCGTGTGAAAGCGGACCCCGATCGCACGAGAACCATCATCACCAACCTCTTGAGCAATGCCATCAAATACTCGCCGAGCGGCGGACAGATCGTCTGCAGCGTGCGGGCGCGCGGTGGAACGGCGCGAGTCGCTGTCACCGACGAAGGCCTCGGCATCGCCCGTGAGAGCATGTCCATCCTCTTCACGCGCTTCGGCCGCGTGGTCACGCCCGAGACCGAGCATTTGAAAGGCACGGGCTTGGGTTTGTTTCTTTCCCGTCAGCTGGCGAGATTGCAGGGCGGCGACATAACGGTCGTCTCCGAGCCTCGCAAAGGAAGCACATTCACGCTCCACCTTCCGGTCGCGACGAGGACCGACGCCCAGACGCACGAGCCCGATGAAAACGCGACTCCCGAACCTGAGATCAGCGCGAGCCAGAACTAGTCGCGCACGGTTAGGTTAAGCACCGTAAAGGAAGGAAGCCTCAAGGCCTTCGGTATCCCGGCGCATTGATCGGTTTCTTGGTTAGTAGGAACTTCCAGAAAAAGGGGGTAACAGACCGAATGGTTGCTGCGCTGATCGTGCTTGTCTTGCTGCTGCTCTTATTTGGTGGCGGCGGAATGTTGGATGCATCGCTGCACATCCTCTGGATCGTGCTGTTGATCGGGCTCATCCTGTGGGCTCTCGGCTTTCTGTTCCGCGGAGCCGGGGGCGGGCGCTGGTATCGCTGGTAGCAACGGCCAGGGGCGAGCGCACTTACCTGTTGCGCTCGCTCAACCGTCGAGAGCCTTGATCGCGGGCGTGCCGCTCGACACGACTTTGAATTCGAGCCACATCCCACTTGCTTCGCTCCCACCAACCAACGACGCGATGCGGTAGTCAGCGGCCGTCGCCGGCGTGAACGTGAAGCTCGCCGACTGACCTGGATTCAGGCCGTGTTGAGGATCTGGAGTGCTCCAGTCAGGCTGGACCGGCTGGGTCGCCTTCCCATCGGCGACCACGGCGCATGACTGCGCCACCGTCGAGTGATTCGCACATTGAATGGTGACGCGCCAGCCCAACGGCACCGTGAGGACGAGCGAGCCGTTCCTGTATCCGTCGTAGTTGAACTGATAATCCGTCGCCGGATAGCCGGCGATCAGAGTCACGATCACCGAGCGCGCTTGCGCGTCAACCTTCAGATATTGCTTTGGGTCTGGCGGGGATCCAGGTCCCGTGCCGGTAACAGGGTCGCACGCGCCGGTCAGCAACACCGCCGCAATCGCCGCGAGCAACAATTGAGCACGCATGAAGGCTCAGCAGGCTCCGCCGCCGCGGATAGTGCTCTGGTGGGAATCGCTCGAGGTGTGGAAGCAGGTGGCGATCTCCTTTCCGATCTTCGCCGTCCTGACCTTCCTCCTCAACATTGGTCCTTTTTACCAGCCCGTCGGACGGTCGATCTTCTACGGTGTGTTCGAAGGTGGCGTGCTCGCCGGCCTGCTGCTGATCGCGACGCGTACCGAGCGCGACCGGCGCAAGCAATGATCGCCGCCGGCATCATCTAGGAATCGACACCACCAACGGCCGCGTCGAGTGGCGGCTTTTGATCGCCATCGCGCTCGGCACGATCCTCAATCCGCTCAACTCATCGATGATCGCGGTGGCTCTGGTCCCGATCCACACCGCCTTCCGCATCGACATCGGAACGTCGACGTGGTTGGTCTCGGCCTTCTACCTGACCGGCGCAGTCGGTCAGCCATTGATGGGACGGCTCGCCGATCTGCTGGGAGCGCGCCGGGTTTTTCTTGGTGGAGTCTCGCTGGCGTGCATCGTGTGCGCGATCGCGCCGCTGGCGCCGAGCTTTGGCTGGCTCGTAGCGGTGCGTGCGGTCCAGGCACTTGCGACCTCGACTCCGTTTCCTTCGGGCCTCGGATTGATCAGATCGTCAGCGGGAAACCGGGTCCCGGCCAGCTCGCTCGCCGTTCTGGGCATCGCCGGCTCCACGAGTGCCGGTTTCGGGCCAACCATCGGCGGTCTGCTCGTCTCGACCTGGGGGTGGCAGGCGATCTTTCTGGTCAACGTGCCGATCACCTTGGCCGCGATCGTGCTGGGGCTTCGATGGCTGCCGGCGCCGCCGCCCGCCGATCAAAGCGCGACAGGTTGGTCGACCATCGACCTGCCGGGCGTGGCTCTGTTTGCCGCGACGTTGATTCCGGTCCTCGGCGTCCTGCTCACGCTTGGCACCTCGGAGAGCTGGGTCCTGCTCGCAATCATTCCAATCGGAGCAACCCTGCTTGCGGTTCGTGAGCTGCGCTTCGCGACGCCCTTCTTCGACATCCGCCTCCTGATGCGGAGTCCGGCGATCATCGGAGTGTTCATCCAGTTCGCCGCGGTCACGTTCATCTTCTATTCCTTCTTCTTTGCGCTGCCGATCTGGCTGCAGCAAGTCGCGGGGCACGACGCGAAAGCCGCCGGACTGCTGGTCTTTCCGTTGACCGGCGTCGCCGTGCTCGTGACGCCACTCGCGGCCAGGCTCACGGATCGCACCGGTCCGCGACTGCCGCTGATCATCGGATCGACATTGTTGTGCGCCGGCTCAGGCCTGATGCTCACGCTCGTCCCCGCCACGCCCGTCGTGCTGCTGTTGCTGATCACTTTCGTGCTCGGCGTGCCGAATTCCTTCAACACGCTGGGCCTTCAGGCGGCCCTGTATGCCGCGACTCCGCCTGAACGAACGTCGTGGGTGGCCGGGCAATTCCAAACCTTTAGATATGTTGGGGCGACGCTCGCGGCAGCCGTGCTGGGCTCGGTGTTTCGCCACGGAGCGACCACGCCGGGCTTGCACGGCATCGCGCTCGTCTTGGCGATCATTTCCGCCGCGTTGATCGCAGCAAGCCTGGTGACACGCCGGAAGCAGATCGCATGACCGGCGGTTGTCGTATATGAGACAGATGGACGAAGAGCAGCCTCCCGGCGAGCTGACCGACGACGATCTCGTCGATGAGGCGTCGGCCGAGTCGTTTCCGGCCAGCGACGCACCCGGTTACCGCAGCCTCAGCATCGGCGGACAAGCTGCCGACCTGGGCCGGCGGAAGCGCTCTCCCGATCCCGTCACCGATCTCCACCGCTGAAGGCATCGCAGCCGCGAGGTAATACACTCGACCGGTGGC
>DATLKH010000190.1:0-10395 GCA_035538475.1 Candidatus Dormiibacterota bacterium
GAGGACGGCCGAGCGAGATTCGCAACGACCCGAAGGTCATCGCCGCTTACCTGGGCGAAGAGTCGAAACAGCTGCCCGGCAAGACCGAACCAACGGCCGTCGTTCCAAAGCAGCCGCAGCCTCCGCTGCTGACAGTCGAAAGGCTGGCTGCGGGATATGGCGGGCTCGAGGTGATTCGCGACATCGATCTGACGGTCGAGCCCGGCGAGATCGTGGCGTGTGTCGGGCCAAACGGCGCCGGCAAGACCACGACGCTGCGCGCGATCTCGGGAATGATCCATCACCGCGGCCGCGTCACGTTTCGAGGCAAGAACATCAGCTCCGGCTCGGTCGAAGCGATCGCGAAGCTGGGCATGGTCCACGTTCCAGAAGGCCGCGGACTCTTTCCGAACCTGAGCGTCGAAGACACGTTGCGACTCGTGTCGAACACCACCGGTGAAGACTCGATCGACCTGGCGCCTGCGTTCCAACTCTTTCCAAAACTCCGCCAGCGGCGACACCAGGCTGTCGGCACGCTGTCCGGTGGCGAGCAGCAGATGGTCGCGCTGGCGCGAGCGATCCTTTCCCGGCCTCGCCTGGTGATGATCGACGAGATGTCGCAAGGCCTGGCCCCGACTGTGGTCCGGCAGCTCTTCGACATCGTGCGGGTCTTCCGCGAGGAGGAAATCGCCGTGCTGCTGGTCGAGCAGTTTGTCGAATCAGCGCTCGACGTTGCGGATCGCGCTTACGTTTTCGAGCACGGCACGATTGGGATGTCCGGCTCTGCGGCCGAACTCCGCGGCGATCGCAAGCTGATGGCCGGCTCTTACCTGGGATCAGCGATCGATGCGACGGCGGTCGCAACATCGAATGGCAACGGCCATCTGCCCGATCCCGCGCTGATGGAGATCGTTTCGGTCAAGGTGCCGGCGAAAGTCAAGCGAGCGCTCGAACAGCGCGCTGAAACCGAAGGCAGGTCGACGGGCGCACTTGCCATCGAGCTGCTCGGGAAGGTTGACCATCAATGAGAAGGTTCTTCATCTTCCTCAACTGCGCCGTGCTCGCCGTGGCGTCGATCGTGCTGATTCCGGCATTCGCACTGGCCGATGTTCCCGCCAGCTACAACAGCTACGGCTACGCCTCCGGCGTACACGAGATCGCGGGCAGCGATGCGTTTCCAAACTTCCAGAACGGAGCCGTCAACAACCGATATCCGCTGGCGCAGGTCCAGCAAGACGCCAGCCCCTCGACGACTGCGGTCGGGACTTACTCGGACAGCGGGCCGCTGGGGGCTACAGCAGGCTCGCAGTACAACCAGGGCTGCGCCAACGGAAGCAGCTCGCCACCACCGTCGCAGATCTGCGAGAACCCGAACAACAAGGTTCCCTATGCAACCGCGACGTATCCCGGCGGCCCGTCGCATGCGCACATCGACGGCTGCAACGGATGCGGCCAGCCGCCCCGCGCCGACAGCGATGCGGCGCAGATGAACGCAAGCTCGTCTGCCGTCTATGCCGGCGGCGGTCAGCCCTTCAATGGCGCTGCGGGTCAGACCAGCACGGTGATGGACCAGGGCGGAACGCTGACGGTGGTCACTCACTCAGAGGTCGACAGCTTCCATGTCGGCGACGTGAACATCAGCAAGGTCGTCGTCGACCTCAACGGTCACAGCAGTGTCAGCGGTGCCGACGGCTCGGCCAGCGTGACCGGCGGCAACGTCACCGCAGGCGGGCACCCGGTCAGCGTTACAGACCAGGGCGTGACGGTCGAGTCCAAGCAGCCGGTGCCCTGCCCGCAGCCGCCGGCGAAGCTGCCCGTGCCGGTGCCGGCCCCACCGCAGCCGCCTCCGCCACCTGCACCAGTTCCAATCCCGGGTCTGCCCGGCGGCCCGGTGGGCGGCGGCGGATCAGGCGGCTCGGGCGGCTCGACCGGCGGCCAGCCAGGTACGACCGGATGCGTGCCTGCGTTCGATGTCACCTACATCAAGATGTGGACGGTTGCACCTTCGAAGACAACTGACGGCAGTCACCTCGTCCTCTGGGCGACTGGCATGCACGTCCTCGTCACCCACCCGTCAACTGGGCCGGGCGTCCCGACTCAAAGCACCGAATACATCCTGGGCGAAGGGTTCATGGACCTCCAGGCCGGCAACGGTGGAGCGTTCGGCGGCGCCTTCGGCTTTGGTGACTTCGGCTTCGGCGGCGGATTTGGGAGCGGCGACTTCGGCGGATTTGGCGACCAGACGGGCAGTCCCGGTTCGGCCGCGCAGCAGATCGGCACGTTCCTGGCCGCGAATCGCGTTCCTCTGGCCTGGCTCTTCTTCACAGTCGAGGCCTTGCTCCTGGCGTCGGCGGCGGCCTGGGTGTGGTCGCGGAACACGGCGGTCGACAAAGTCCCTGACGAGGTGCTTTCTCCTTGATCGCGCGTTTACGCCTGGGCCAGCGGCCTGGGGCACAGCCCGCGGTCAGACGATCAATCCGCGTGAGATGCGAAACCGACGACTGGGCGTTCGACCCTCGTTACACGAATGGAAAGTGCCCGATCTGCGGGTGGGCTCCGGAGGGCGTTCCGACCGCCCCGCGCTGGCTCGCCCTTTCGAACCGGGTCGACTGGCAGATGGTCGGACTCTTCATGCTCGTCGACGTGCTCTTCTTCCTCGCGCTGATCGTCGCGCACGCGGTCGGACTGATTACGGGCCACCCGACGCTCGGCGTCCCATCCTCCCACCCAGGAGGCGGTGTCGTCGCCAGCAGCGCTAGGCTTCCCTAGTCGGAATAGGCGCTACTGGGGCTTCCTGATGGCATGAGTTCTGAGATGCCGATCGCGTGCACGCTGACCGCCGCGGACCTGAAGGACCGTGAGCGAGCCTGGCAAAAACTCTTTGCCAGTGGACTGCTGCAGCGCGAACGCATCAGCGGCGGGATCCGGCTGACCGCCGCGCCGGGTGCGGCCGAAGCATTGATGCAGCTGGTCGATCTCGAGCGAGAGTGCTGCGCGTGGATCGACTACGAGGTGCTCGGCAGGACCGTCACCATGACCGCATCACCCGATGGAGAGGCGCTCTTGGCGACCATGTTCATGCCTAGCGCTTCTTGATCTGAACGTCGTATCCGCCCTCTGAGGGAGTGACCTCGACGTCTCCGGCTTTGATGCGCACGCCCTTGTCCGTGCGGGTGGTGACGATCGGGCCTTCGAAGACAAGCTCCGCGAAACGCCACTCCTTGCCATGTCGCTTCATCCGGACGATCACACCCTGCGGGCTCCGCCAGACGCCTTCGCCTGAGGGTTTGAAGCCCCGAGTCATCAGCTCCCCGAGCTGTTCCGGGACGGTGTCGGGCGGTGGTTTCGGGGCCGGCCAGACCACGGGCTTTTCCGGACGGGCTGCCGGTGGGTTGGTCACGACGCGGAGGTCCGGTTTGCGATTTCTTGCTTGCTCGAGCGAAAGCCTCAGCAGTTCAGATCCTTCTTCCTGGGCAAAGAAGGCGCCCGAGATGCGAGCCGGATCCGAAGAGCGGCGGATGCAGTTGGCGCAGTCTGGCGCCGTTGCCACAGCTGCGTAAGAGCTCTCTCCGAGCACCTGTCCGCAAAGCGTCGTGACCGGACCTGACTTGGGCACCCGTGGAGTCAAGTGAATCCGCCCACCTGTCTTGCGGCGGACGGATTCGAGCTTGACCTTCTCGGCGCTCACCGGCTAATGATGATGAACGCCGCTTTCCCTTACTTGCTCTTGCGTGCCTGCGCGTTGCTGATCCGCGCAGCCCGTGACTTGCTCATCCCCTTCTTCTTCAGGGCTTCATAAGTCTTCGGCTTCTTGATCGCTGGGCCGTGCTTCTTGCCTGGCAACCTTGCACCTCCTCCAGGCATAAAACGCGTCACCGGTTGCACGGACTCGTGAGGGGACCGTTTTCGACGTTGCGTCAAAAATTTCGTGCGCTCGGGTAGCGGCCCGGAAATGGGCGCTTATGAAGCAGTCCCATGAGCCTCCTGATCATGCCGCCTGTGCGACGAAGCCTAGGGCGCAGTGCTCTGCGGCTGGCGGAGGAGCCCCACTTCGATCCCCAGGCCGTGCGCCGGGCTGTGCTGGCGCTGGAGCGCCAGTCCCGGAAATCTCCGGCAGGCAGGCTGTCGATTCGAAGCGACATTCCGGGGCTGAAGGTCGCCGAGGTGCGGTGGATGCTCTCGGGACTGCCGAGTCCTGGTGATTACCGGATCGTGGTGCGGCCGCTCCGGTATCGCACGAAGCCAAGCCTTTCCGGGCTCTGCGAGTTTGATTTGGGCCGGATCATCCTGCGCGTCCCGGAGCCGTTCAAGCCATTCGACGAGCGCGTCTATCACAGCGCCCGGCGCAAACCCGGCCCCGAGATGCGCTTTGCCTGGGTCTCGGAACGCGTCCGGTTCAGGACGCCACGGGATGTCCTCCGCTTCCTTTACTGCCACGAGTGGCTGCACTGGTACCTGCGGGAGAAAGAGGGACGTCGCTCGGGTGCCGAGACGGCGTGCGACCGGTTTGCGCTCCGCAATTTCCGGCGCAGGCAAGTCACGGTCGAGGACGCGCGGGAAGCGCTGCGGGGCTGCCGGATGCAGATGCTGCCCGATTGGTACCCGCTCGCCGCCTGAGCCCCACCCCACAAACTCTCGGATCGTCGCGACGATCCGGCATTTTCGAGCGTGATCGGGCCGCTTAGTCGCGACGATCCGAGATCCACGCCGGGAGCCAGAGCCGCGGTACGCATAATCTTTCGGCGCAAATGCCGGTTCGGGTGCTGGGGTTCGACGGAGACGACACGCTGTGGCACAGCGAGACTCGCTTCACCGTGACGCAGAACGAATTTCGCGACCTGGTCCACCGTCATGTGCCCGAGGTCGACGTCGACGCCCGGCTGGCGGAGATGGAGATGAAGAACCTGGCCATCTATGGCTACGGAATCAAATCCTTCACCCTGTCGATGCTCGAGACGGCAATCGAGCTGACCGAAGGAAAGATTCCGGCTTCAGACCTCGAGGTGGTGCTGGGTTGGGGCAAGCGCATGCTCATGGAACCCACCAAGCTCCTCGACGGAGTCGAGGCCACGCTCCGGCAGCTCGCTTCGCGCTACGACCTGTTCCTGATCACAAAAGGTGATCTTTTCGACCAAGAGAGCAAGCTCGCTCAATCGGGACTAGGAGATCTCTTCTTCGGAGTCGAGATCCTGAGCGACAAGAATGTGGATTCGTATCGCGGCGTTTTCAAACGCCGAGGCATCGCAGCGGAGACATTCGTCATGGTGGGCAACTCATTGCGATCGGACATCGTGCCGGTGGTGCAGCTTGGAGCGCGCGCGATCTACATTCCTTATGAAGTGACCTGGCACCACGAGCTGGTGCCAGAGGATGTCCTGCCGGCGAATGGCTGGCGCAAGGTCGAGCGCATTGCAGACTTGCCGAGCGTTCTGGATCAGCTCTGACAAGAGCAGATGAAGTCTGACGCCGGCTTCAATCGCATCGAATGGGTCCGAGACAGCTGCCGGTTGCTGAGCTCGATTCTTCGCGAGTTCAAAGAGTCTCGGCCGTTCAACGGACTCACCATCGGGACCGGAATCCACCTCGAGCCGAAAACCGTAGCGCTCCTCTTGGCCCTGCGCGAAGGCGGTGCAGCCGTCGTTTCAACTGGAAATCTGAACACGACGCAGGACGAGGCAGTCGAATATCTCCGGCTGCACGGCGTGGATGTTGTCGGTCGTAACACCAGCGACGAGAACGTTCATCGCCATCACCTTCTCGAGGTTCTCGAACGTCGCCCTCAGTTGATCCTCGACAACGGCGGTGATCTCTTCGTGTCATCCCTCGCCGCGCCGTTTGAAGGTCTACTCGGCGGAACGGAGGAGACCACGTCTGGCCGGATGCGATTGACGGACCTCCGCGACCAGATCTCGGTCCCGATCTACGTGATCAACGACAGCCCGATCAAGCAGTTCGCCGAAAACAAACATGCGGTCGGCCAGAGCGCGCTCGAGTCTTTTCTTCGCATCACGAATCTGGCTACAAACGGCCGTCGTGTGCTCGTCTTCGGATATGGGTCGGTGGGCAAGGGAATTGCGACGCATTTTCGCAACGCGTTCGCATCAGTCGCGGTGATCGATCGGAGCCCGGTGCTGCGACTCGAGGCCTGGTTCGATGGCTTCGAAGTGCCGGCCCGCGAAGACGCCCTTCGATCGGCGGACCTTGTCATCACGGCCACCGGGGCCGTCGATGTAGTGACCGAATCCGACCTCGAGCTTTTGAAAGACGGTGCGATCCTCGCCAACGCTGGACACTTTCCACGAGAGATCGCAACCGATCGTCTCCTGCGTGACTCGAGAGTTCAATCGGCCCGCGAGGGAAACGGCGTCACGACGCTGGCCCTTCAAGACGGTCGGAGCATTCACCTGATCGCTCGCGGTCACATGTTCAATCTCGCCGGTCCGCATCCACTCGGAAACTCGATCCAGTCCATGGATCTCGGATTCGCACTCCAAGCGCGGTGCCTGGAAGCGATTGCCACCGGACAAGCCGGGAAGGACGACGTGGTCGTTCCAGTTCCGGCTCGCATCGATTCGCTGGTCGCTCAGGCATTTCTGGAGCTCTACGTCGGAGCTGGTACCGCTTAGACTTCAGCGTTGATTCGCAACCAAAGCGCGTTCCTGCATTCGAGTCCACCGCACAGGTGAGCGAGAACCGCGCCCCGGCGCCTGGGGTCGCTGAAACGTCAGCACCAAGGCTCGAGATGCGAGGCATCACCAAGCGCTATCCCGGTGTTGTCGCCAACGACCATATCGATCTCGACCTGCGTCGCGGCGAGATTCACGCGCTTCTCGGTGAGAACGGAGCGGGCAAGACGACGCTGATGAACATCCTCTACGGCCTCGCCGTTCCGGATGAGGGGGAGATTCTCATCGACGGCAACCCGGTTCATATCACAGGGCCTTCAGACGCCATCGCCCGTGGTATCGAAATGGTGCATCAGCACTTCATGCTGATCCCAGTTCTCACCGTCGCCGAGAACGTGGTCCTCGGCGAGGAAACGATGGCGAATCGGATCTTTCTCGACCAGCGCGAAGCCAGCCGGCGCATCCGCGACCTGGCGAAGCGATTTGGATTCGAGCTCGATCCGGATGCAAAGGTGGAGTCCCTTTCGGTCGGTCAGCAGCAGCGCGTCGAGATCTTGAAGACGCTCTACCGCGATGCCCAGATCCTGGTGCTGGACGAGCCGACCGCGGTGCTGACGCCGGCCGAGACCGAGGAGATCTTCGCCTTGCTTCGCAACCTGGCCAAGGACGGCCGGTCGATCATCTTCATCAGCCACAAGCTGAACGAAGTGCTCGAGCTCGCCGACCGCATCACGGTGATTCGGCGCGGAAAGGTCGTCGGCGAACGGCGCCCCGCGGGGACGAATGAGAAGGAGCTGGCCGAGATGATGGTCGGCCGCTCGGTTCAGCTGACCGTCGATCGTGGGGTCTCTCACCCGAAAGAGGTGATGTTGAAGGTCGAAGGCCTGCACGTGAAAGACGACCGCGGTGCGGAGGTTGTGCGCGGCGTCGATTTCGAGATCCGCCGCGGTGAGATCCTTGGCATTGCCGGAGTGGCCGGGAACGGACAGGACGAGCTCGTCGACTCACTGAACGGCTTGCGCCGCGTTGCGGCGGGACGTGTCTGGCTCAACGGCAAGGACGTCACCGGAGCATCGCCACGCACCGTCAACGAGGCAGCGGTCGGCTACGTTCCGGCCGACCGTCACCGCTTCGGGTTGATACTGGGTTTTCCGCTCACCGACAACCTGGTCCTCACCACCTACTGTCAGCGGCCGTTTGCCCGCGGGATATTGCGCGACAATCGCGCGATCCTCGAGGCCTCTCGCCAGCGGATTCGCGAATACGACATCAGAACTCCATCGCCGGAGGTACCCGCGCAGACGCTTTCCGGCGGCAACCAACAGAAGGTGGTCGTCGCGCGTGAGTTCGACGGCAACAAGACTTTGCTCGTGCTGGATCAGCCAACGCGAGGTCTTGACGTCGGCAGCATCGAGTTCATCCACAAACGGATCATCGAAAAGCGCGATGCGGGGACGGCGGTGCTTCTGGTCTCTGCAGAGCTCGACGAGGTGCTCGAGCTGTCCGACCGCATTGCGGTGATGTTTCGAGGCAAGCTGGTCGCGTTCGTGGATGGAAGGACTGCCGACAGAAACCAGGTTGGCCTGCTGATGGCGACCGGCACCACCGAAGTGGAGGCGCCCGACGCGCATGGAGCATCGGCTTGAGGCGAGTGTTGGGCTGGATTCGCTACCTCTGGCAGCTGGTCGCCGTGCCGCTCGCCTCGTTTGTGCTGGCGCTGCTCGTGGGCGCGATCGTGATCATCCTGTCCAGCACCGTCATTCTCAAGAATCCATTCGATCCGACGCTTCCCTTGACGGCATATGTCGCCCTCGCGCAGGGAGCCGTCGGTGACTTCAACTCGGTTGTCACCACGCTGGTGTTGACTGCGCCGCTCATCTTCGCCGGCCTCGGGGTCGGAATCGGCTTCCGAGCCGGTCTGTTCAACATCGGAGGCCAGGGACAGTTCCTGATGGGCGCGGTCGGTTCGGTGTGGGTCGCCGCCTACATGCAGAATTCACCGGCGGCGATTGCCGTGCCAGCAGCCCTCCTCGGCGGAGCGCTCGTCGGAGCCGCATGGGGATTCATCCCCGGGATCTTGAAGGCCACCTCAGGAGCTCACGAGGTGGTGACCACCATCATGATGAACTACATCGCGCTGGCTTCCCTGGCCTGGATCGTCAAGGGTCCGCTCAAAGTCGCCGGCTCGAATCCGCCCACCACCGTCGACGTCGGCCCGGCGTCGCTGCCCATCTTGTTCGGGCGGAACGGACACCTCGGAATCCTCCTCGCGTTTCTGGCCGTCCCGATCGCCTGGTATTTGTTGTTCAGGACCACGCGCGGATTCGAGATTCGCGCCACAGGCTCCAATCCGGAGGCAGCTCGTTACGCCGGCGTCAACCCTAGATTGCTGATCGTTCTGACGATGACGCTGGCCGGCATGCTCGCCGGCCTGGCCGGCGCGATCACGATCCTAGGCGTCTCCCACCGAATGAACACGACGTTCCAGACCAAAGTCGGATTCGACGCCATCACGGTGGCGCTGCTCGGGCGTTCGAATCCCATCGGAATCCTCTTCGCGGCGCTTCTCTTCGGCGCGCTGCGCGCTGGAGCCGCACCGATGCAGATCAACGCCGGCATTCCGGTCGAGCTCGTCGACTTCCTCGAGGCATTGATCCTGCTTTTCCTGATCGCCAACGTGGTGCTGCGCAGGCTGCTGCGACTCCGTGGCGTGACCGGTGTTGCGCAGGCAGACTTCCAGACGATCACGCGCTCATATGGGCGTGAAGGAGTGACTTGATGGATTCCATCCTCCACGCCCTGAATTCGATCCCGGTGCTCGGCCTGGTGTTCCAGTTCATCGAGTACTTCGTCCAGGATCTGCCGTTCATCTCCCACGTCGCCGTGCAGCTGGCGGTGCCGATCTGTCTCGCCGCACTCTGCGGCGTGATGTGCGAGCGCTCAGGCGTTGTCAACATCGGCCTCGAGGGGATCATGCTCACCTGCGCGTTCACGGGCTGGTTCGCGGGAGCGGTGCTGACCGGTGTCATGGGACCAGGCACGCCGACTCCGGTTTTCGGGTTGACCGCACCTCTGGTTTTGGGTCTATTTGCGGCGATCATCATCGGAATGCTCATCTCTCTGCTCCATGCCTGGCTCTCGATCAGCGTGCGCGCGGACCAGATCATCGCCGGCGCCATCATCAACATCCTTGCGCTGGGATTGACGGGCTACATGAACACTTTGCTTGCGACTACCGCACTTCCCCCAACGAGCAACTTTGCCGTTCTGAGCATCCCCTCGGTGATCAGCGGCATCCCTCTCATCGGATGGCTGATCAACTCGCTGTTCGGTCAGGGACCGATCGGCGTGCTGATGATCATCATCGTCGTGGTCTTCCAGATCTTCCTGTTTCGCTCGCGCTGGGGATTGCGAACCCGTGCGGTGGGCGAGCATCCGCGTGCGGCGGAGACGGTCGGCATCGATGTCATCAGGGTGCGGTACCGCAACGTCGTGCTGTCCGGGGTGCTGGCGGCCCTCAGCGGTGCCTACTTGAGCATGGAGGCGACCAACGGCTTTCAGGCGGGCATGAGCCAGGGCCGAGGCTTCATCGGTCTCGCGGCGATGATCGTCGGTCGGTGGACGCCGTTGGGCGCCTTCGGGGCTGCGCTCTTGTTTGCCGCATCGCAGGCCATCAGCCAGACCATCAGCATCTCGCCGCCGCAGGGTGAGCTTGGGACTCTGGTCGGCCGAATCCCGACGCAGTTCTTCGACGCCCTGCCTTACCTCATCACGATCGTGATACTGGCCG